>CAIOSS010000120.1 GCA_903860995.1 uncultured delta proteobacterium
CGGCAGCAGTTCGGCAAGCCGATCGCGGAGTTCCAGGCGGTGCAGTGGATGCTCGCCGACAGCCACGCGGAGCTCGACGCGGCGCGCTGGCTGGTGCTGCGCGCCGCGTGGCTCAAGGAGTCGAAGCGCCCGTTCTCGCAGGAGGCGGCGATGGCGAAGCTCACGGCGTCGGAGACGGCGTGGCGGGTGTGCAACCGCGCGGTGCAGGTGCACGGGGGCTACGGGTACACGCGAGAGTTCGCGGTGGAGCGACGGATGCGGGACTCGCGGGTGACCATGATCTATGAGGGCACGAGCGAGATCCAGCGGCTGGTCATCGCGCGGGGGGCGCTGCGCGGATGAGCCACCTCGCGCTGCACGTCAACGTCGACCACGTCGCCACGCTCCGGCAGGCGCGCGGCACCCGCTACCCCGACCCCGTGGAGGCCGCGTTGGCGTGCGAGCGCGCGGGCGCCGACGGCATCACGGTGCACCTGCGCGAAGACCGGCGGCACATCCAGGAGCGCGACGTGCGGGTACTCAAGGAGGTCGTGCGCGGGACGTACAACCTGGAGATGGCCGCCGGGGACGACGGGCTCGTCGTCGCGCTGGCCGTGCGGCCCGACCACGTGACCATCGTGCCCGAGCGGCGGGAGGAGCGCACGACCGAAGGGGGCCTCGACGCGGCGGGGCAGCGCGCGGCGCTCGCGCGGGTGGTCGACGCGCTGCGCGACGCGGGCATCCGGGTGTCGCTGTTCATCGCGGCCGACGACGCGCAGATCGACGCCGCGGTGTCGCTGGGCGCCGACCAGATCGAGCTGCACACGGGGGAGTACGCCGACGCGATCGGGGCGCACCGGCGCGAGGCGCTGGCGGCCCTTCGGCGCGGGGCGGCGCGGGCGAGGGACGCCGGGCTGCGGGTCGCCGCGGGGCACGGGCTCACGGTGGCCAACGTGGTGGACGTCGCGGCCATCGAGGCCGTCGAGGAGCTCAACATCGGCCACGCCATCGTCGCCGACGCCGTGATCGTGGGCCTCGCCGAGGCGGTGCGCGCGATGCGCGGCGCGATGGTCCGGGGCCGGGCGGCGACGTGATCGTGGGCCTCGGCATCGACGTGGTGGCGCTGCCCCGCGTCGAGCGCATGTGGCGCCGCTGGGGCGAGCGCATCGCCGCCCGGGTGCTGGGCGAGGACGAGCGCCGGGCGATGGTGACCCGCGAGCCACGGGTGATCGAGTGGCTCGCGGGGCGCATCGCCGCGAAGGAGGCCGCGAGCAAGGCGCTGGGCGTGCCGGCGGGCATCCACTGGCACCACGCGGAGGTGCTCGCGGCGCGGCCGGGGCCGCCGACGCTGCGGTGGCACGGCGTGGCGCGGGCGCGAGCCGACGCGCTGGGCGTGACCGGGGTGCTCCTCTCGATCACGCACGACGCGGGCTTCGCGGCGGCGGTAGTAGTCTTGGAGCGATGAGCACCGACGACCGCCTCTCTCCGGAGCGCCTGCTGACGCGCGACGAGGTCCGCACCATCGACAAGACCCTCATCGCCCGCGGGGTGCCCGGGGTGCTGCTGATGGAGAACGCCGGGCGCGGCGCGGCGGAGGTGATCCTGGAGCGAACGCGCTCGAAGCCGCTGCGCGACGTCGCCGTGCTGGTGGGCCCCGGCAACAACGGCGGCGACGGGCTGGTGGTGGCGCGCCACCTGCGGCTGCACCTGCCGGACGTGGCGGTCGTGGCGTGGTGCATGGCCGACCCGGCGCAGCTCGCCAGCGACGCCGCGGTGATGCGCGACGCTGCGACGGCCTGCGGGGTGCCGCTGCGGGTGGCGGCCGACGACCCCCACGCGGCGGCGCTGGCCCTGGGCGCCTGCGACTGCGTCGTGGACGCCCTCTTCGGCACCGGGCTCTCGCGGCCCATCGAGGGCGCGGCGGCGACGTGGGTGCTCGCGGCCAACGCGCGCAAGGAGACCCTGCGGGTGGCGCTCGACGTGCCCTCGGGCATCGACGCCGACCGGGGCGCGGTGGTGGGCGACGGCGCGGCCTTCCGCGCAGACGTGACGGTGACCTTCGCGGCGCAGAAGGCCGGGCTGCACACCGGCCCCGGGCGGGTGCTCGCGGGCGAGGTGGTGCTCGCGACCCTGGGGGTGGCCATCCCCACCTCGGTGGCGCGCTCGCGCTGCTGGCTGGAGTCGACCGCGCCGCGCACGCCGGCGCGGCGGCCCGACGCGCACAAGGGCGACGCGGGGCGGGTGCTGGTCGTCGGGGGGCGGCGCGGCATGACCGGGGCGGCGGTGCTGGCC
>CAIOSS010000121.1 GCA_903860995.1 uncultured delta proteobacterium
GTCGTACCGGGGACTCCTCGCTGACGGCCTCGCGGTCGTACTCCGAATCCAAGCATCGCACCGCCCCATTGTCTTGCGTCGCCATGCGTTCTATCGCTGCCCTCCCATGCCCAGCCGCGCCGCGCTCCTGCTCACGTCCCTCCCGCTGCTCGCCTCGTGCGCGGGGGCCCCGGCCGCGGCGCCGACCGTCGACGCGTCGCCCCTCGGCGCGACCATCCTGTCGGCGTTCTTCGGGCTCGACGACGCGCTGCCGATGGGCGTCGAGTTCATCTGCCGCGGCGGCGGCGGGCGCGACGGCATGCCCGTGACCTTCTCGCGGCGCGTGCTCGGAACGCCCACCGCGGCGGCCTTCGAGGTGACCACCCGCAGCGGCGCGCGGCGCACCCCGGTCTGCGCGACGCTCGCGCCCGCCCTCGGCGCCACCGAGCGTCACACCGTGCTCCTCGCCGGCGACCTCGGGGCGGAGCCCGCTGATCCGCCGGTGCGCGTCACCGTGGTGGGCGCGCTGCCGCTCGAAGGCGGCGGCGATGCGCGCGGGCTCCGCGCCGACGTGATCGCGCTCGCGGCGGGCCCCTCGCTGGTGCTCGCGCTCCCCTACGCCGCAGGGTCGCTGCCGGGCAGCGCGTGCCCCGCGGCCACCACCCGGCGCATCGTGCAGGTCACCTGGAACGGCGGCGTCACCACCCCCGACGGCGTCGCCGTGGGCGACCGCGAGCGCCAGCGCATGCACGTCACCGTGACCCGCAGCGGAGCGCCCGTGGAGGTCACGCCCGCGGCGCTCGCGGACGTCGGCGACAACGACAACTACCTCCACCTCTGCCTCGACGTGGCGGACGTCCCCACGGCGGTGCGCGTCGAGGCGGGCGCCTTCGTCGACCCGCGCGGCGACCTCAACGCCGAGACTCGCGTCGACGTGAGCCCGTAGCGACGAGCGCGGGGGCCCGCGTGAGCCTCCGCACGAAGCGAACGCGCGACGACCTGGCCAGGCCCGCCGAGGCCATCGATGCAGGCGAACGCGCCCTCCCCGCAGGGGCGGACCCACCCGACCATGCGCCCGGTCGTCCGTGCGATGCTGGGGCCTCCATGAAGCCACTGCGGGTCGCGTATCTCCTGCTCAGCCTCGTCGGCGCCGTCTGGACGTGGTCGCACAACCTCGCGTTCATGGCCGCGCACCCGGGGGCCTTCGAGGCCGCGGCGTTCGTGCGCGAGGCCTTCTCGACCCCGGCGGGCGCGTCGCTCTCGGCGGACATCCTCGTGGCCGGAGCCGCCGGCAGCACCTGGATGGTCGTCGAGGCCCGGCGCCTCGGGATGCGCTTCGCCTGGGCGTACGTGGCGCTCGGACTGCTCGTGGCGTTCGCGTGCGCGTTTTCGTTGTTCTTGTTCGCGCGCGAGGGCGCGCTGGCGCGGGACCGCGCCCAGCGGTAGCCAGCAGTACGCCCGCTACAGCCGCTCGGCGGCCCGGCGGAGGTGCCCCGCGCACCCTCGCCGCGTCGCGCACGAACCTCATCCGCACGATGCGCGGCACGCCGAGGACGCCGCCGGTGCCGAGGAGGTTGAAGATCGCGCCCATGAGGCCGGCGAGCTTCGGGCCATTGCCCAGCAGGTCGTTGATGATCAGCGCCCTGCCGCCCTCGACCTCGACCTCGTAGACCGCTCGTGCCCCGGGGGCTTCGCGCCGTCGGGGTCGTGGCAGACGATGCCCAGGCCAGGGAGCACGTCCTCGCAGAGCGCCTCGACGGGGATCACCTCCTCGATCTTCGCGCGCGAGCCCGCCGGGGCCAGCACCTTGATCGCGGGGTAGCGCTGCTTGTACCGGGGCGCGTCGGTGCGGTGCCCCTCGTTGGGGACGATCATGTACTTCGGCGTGCCGAGCGCCTCGAGCGCGGCCATGCGGGCGGCGTCGAGGCACGCCACGCTGTGCAGCACGAGGTCGCCCGAGGGCAGGCGGTAGACGGCCATGTTGCGCGGCAGCGGCATCCCCGCCTGGGCGCTCCTGACCCACCGGAGGTTGCCAAGGCGGCGTCCGAGGAGCTCCCGCCAATGCTTGCGGGCAGGAGTGCGACGGATCATCGGTGTTCCGGCAACTGGAGCGGATCCGTGCCAGCGAGGGTGCCGCGTTGGTTCGCCTATCCCCCTCAGCGCGTGATCGGATCGCGGGCGTGGTGGTGGATCGCCTGGATGAACACGACGCTCGGCGCGCGCTGGTAGAAGATCACCACGGGATGCACGAACCAGCGCCGGCTGGTCACGCCGGACTTCAACGTGACCGGGCGTCCCTCGACTCGCGGCGACGGCGTCGCAAGCGTCGCGAACGCTTCTTCGATGGCGGCGGAGACCTGCACCGCGGCGACCGGGTTGCGTTCGAGGAGGTACTCGATGAGGTCGTCGAGGTCGGCACGCGCCTGCGCCGACAGCTCCACCCGATCCGCGGTCATCGCGATGGGTGCGCGGCGATCTTTGCGGCGATCTCGGCCTTCACGGTCTCCCACGGCACCGTGCGCCCCGCGCGAATGTCCTCGATGCCGCGCTCGATCTTCGCCTCCAGCGCCGGCGTCAGTTCGAAGCCGTCCTCGGCCTCGACCGCGACCAGGCGGTAACGCCCCGGCGGGACCTTCGCCAGCTCCGCGGGGACATCGGTTCCGTTCCAGTCGATCACGGTGGCTGCGTCGCCCATGGGTGGAGTGTGCCGCGAGCGCGTGCCCTGGCGCAATCGGGGCACCGCACCGCAGGCAGTCCCGCCGACTTCTTCCCGCGGGCCGTGCATCGAAGCTCGCGCCGACCTCACCCCGCGCTGCCGAGCAGCCCCTCTCCAGCCCGCGACGGCTGAGCATTGGTCACAGCTCGGTGAAACTGTCGCCCACTCCGCGGTTGCGGACGGCCCGCGCGCGGGCCTGGAGGTGAGCGTCCTGCCTTCGCCGGGCAGTTACCCCTATCGTCGCCTCCGGCTTCCGGGCTGAACCCCCTTTGCGGATTGAAGCGCCGAGGGATGGCGCGGGAGGTACAGATGACGGGACGTTGGGTCAGCGTGGCCACCATCGCGTTGGTCGTTTCACCGGGCGTGGCGGTGCCGAGGATCGGGAGTTCGCAGCCTTCGCCGAGCGCGCGTCGGTACACCCTCCACGCACTGGGCCGGTGTCTTGATGTCGCGGGTGGGGTCTCGGCCAAGGCGGCGTCCCGGGAGCCAAGGCGGCGTCCCGGGAGATCCTGGCAGCGCTCGCGGGACGGTGTGCTGCTGATCATAGGCGTTCCGGTAACTGGAGTGGATCCGTGCCAGCGAGGGTGCCGCGTTGGTTCGCCTATCCCCCCTCAGGTGGGGGCGATGATCCAGCGGATGCTGGGGCTCACCGAGCCCGCCCAGGAGGACGCGGCCGACGCGCTGGCGGTCGCCATCACGCACACCAACGCGACGGGCCTCGCGGCGCTGCTCAAGCGGGCCTGAGGCGGGTACAGTCGGGCGATGGCGCTCCCTGCGATCAAGCTCCCGGGCCCGGCGACGCTGGCCGACCTCGACGCGCTCCCCGCGACCATGAAGGGCGAGCTCATCGACGGCGTGCTCTACGCCATGACGCGCCCGCGCGCCGTGCACCAGAGCCTCGCGGGCGCGGTGCACATGGACGTCGGACCTCCCTTCCACCGCGGCCGCGGCGGTCCTGGCGGATGGTGGATATTGCCCGAGCCCGGCATCGAGCTGCCCGGCGCGCCGGAGATCTCGCCTGACCTCGCGGGCTGGCGGCGAGAGCGACTCCCGGCGCTGCCCGTCGACCGCGCGATCAGCGTGGTGCCCGACTGGGTCTGCGAGGTGCTGTCGCCGACGACGCGCGGGTACCAGCTGCTGGTGAAGCGGCGGCTCTACGCGGCGTCGGGCGTGCCGTACCTCTGGGAGATCGACCGGGAGGCGCAGACGCTGAGCGTGCTCCGCCTGGACGACGGTCGCTGGGTCGACCTCGGCGCGTACCGCGACGAGGAGGAGGCGCGGCTGCCGCCCTTCGAGGCGGCGCCCATCGATGTGCGCGCCTGGTGGATCACCGACGGCGAAGGGTGAGCGAGCCGCGGATGCCGCCGGCCCCGGTCTCGAAGCGAACGTTTCAGGTCGTCGCACTCGGTACGCTGCCGCTGCCCTTCTTCGCGACGTGGGCCGCGTGGCCGCACCTGCCCCACCTCGGCGACGACGCCGACCTCGCCACCGCCACCCGCGTCCTCGTGGGCGCGCTCACGCTGCTCGTGTTCGTCGTGCTCTGGGCGGTGGCGCTTCTCCCGCTCCGCCGCCGCTCGGCGCTTCCGCCGATCACCCAGGGCCTCGAGGGCGCCTCGCTCGGCGCCCTCGGCGCGGCCCACGACAAGGCGCGCCTCGACCTCCACGCCGACGCCACCGCCGCCGCTCCCGCCCCGCGCCGCCGCTATCACCTGCGCATGGCGGCGGCCGGCGCGCTCGTCGCGCTCGCCACCGGCGCGGTCACCGCCGCGATGGTCACCGGCCCGTCGGGCACGGTGTACCTGTGGTTCCCGGTCGCGGCGGTCGTGAGCGCCGCGCTCGCGCTCTACCACCTCGTCCGGGGGCTTGTGCTCCCGTCGGGCTGAATCCCTGCCCTGGTTTTCGCGAGGCCTTCACCCCGCCGGCAGCACCACCTTCGCGGCCGCCTCGACGCGGTACACCAGCGTGAGCGTGCGCGTGCTCCCGGGCCCCAGGGTCACCGCCCACCTCGCGAACCCATCGCGCGGGTCGAGCGTCGCGTCGTCGTGCGACACCACCGCGACCTTCACCTCGGCGACCTCGCTCACCGGGTAGCGCTCGATCACCGTCAGCCGCCGCGGCTCGTCCGACAGGTTGCTCAGGTACACCCGCACCGTGCGCGCGACCTTCTGCGTCCCGATGACGGGCGTCGTGTCGCGCTTCTCGTCCACCGAGCGGCGCACGCGCAGCCCGTCGTCGACGCCGAAGCCCAGCTCGAAGGGCTCCCCCCGCCCGACGAACTCCACCCGCCCCCGGCCCACCAGCTCGCCCCCGCGCGCCCGCACCACCGGGCCCGCCCGCAGCGGCGCTTCGCCCACCAGCGTCGCCGTCGCGCGCAGGTGCACCGCCTCGCCGCGCTCGGGCCACGCCACCCGCTCGACCTCCGCGGTCACCGACGTGCGCGTGAGCTCCACCCGGTGCGCCTCGCCGTCGCTCGGGATCGCCACCGGGTGCGCGCCCTCGAACCACTGCGCCTCGCCGCCGTCCTCCACGCCCGGCATCTCGTCGACGTCCCGCGTGCCGCGCGCGAGGCCGGCCGTCGCGATGGACTGCTCCCGCGCCTCCACGACGACCCGGCTGCGCTCGGGCTCGCTCTTGCGACGGGTGGTGAGCAGGTCGTCGTTCAACAGCGGCGCCGCCGCGGACTGCGCCGGGCGCGCCGTGGAGAAGCGCGCGTTCACCCGGGACCAGACCTCGCCGGTGGCCTGCCAGATCACCGCCGCGGTGGTGATGGTCACCATCGAGGGCTCGCCGTCGTGGGCCGGCGTCCAGCGCGCGTGGTGCTCCGGGTGCGCTCCTCCGCTCCGAGCAGGGCGCCAAGGCGGCGTCCCGGGAGCTCTTGCCAATGCTTGCGGGCACGCGCGAGGCCCAGGAGCTCGGCCTGGGTTACTGAGCGGGCGCGATCTTCCGCCGAATGGCCGCGAGGCGGGCCCGGACCTGGGGGAGTCGCACGTTGAGGAACCGCTCGCCGAGGCGGGGGTCGACCGACACGGCGTCGACGGGGTCGATGCCTGCACGCTGGAGCACGACGCGGCCGTGGTGGTTGTGGAGGCAGAGGTCGAAGATGCGTTCGTTGAGATTGAGCACCGCGCGAACCGGGTCGAAGCCTTCGCTCGCTGGGGTGTCGAGGATGTCCGTCAGCGCCTCGCGGGCGCACATCACCGCCGCTCGGAGCTGTCGGCGCCCGTGCGGCGTGTCGTAGGCGGAGGCGAGGCCCACCACGTTGTGCACGCGGCTCACCAGGCAGTCGACCGGGTGCATGATGCGGCACTGTCGGCCGGTCGCGCTGCCGTCTGGAGCGAAGATCTCCATCGGAACACTCGCGCGCTCGACTGCACGGCGGTCCATGCCGAAGGGTGCGTCGAGGAAGTCGATGGCGCGCTCGTGACCCGCATCGTCGACGAACACGACGACCCCGACGTTGGGCGTGGCGTCGTCGAGGGTCGGGAACCGCGCGCGCCCCCGCGGCAGGAGCCGGGCGATGGCCGCCACGGTGTCCCGGCGCGCGCAGAAGTCGATGTCCTTGCTGAGGAAGAGTCCTTCGGCGGAGAGCTCGGGAACACGCCCTCGGGCGAGGTAGTGTTCGACCCAGACGTTCACGGCCTGGCCACCGATCAGCACGACGTGCTCCACGGCCTCGCCCAAGCGTCCGAGCAGCTCGAACACGTCGCGCGCGGAGAGCGGCGGAGTCACCGTCGCGTGTGCGCGGCGGCGAAGTTCGGGTGCCGCAGGAGGAGCGCGAGGGGACCGTTCTCGCGACGCAGTTCGTCGGGGCTTTTCGCGCCCGAGGCAACAGCGGCCTCGTCGGCCTCGCGCGACGCCTGCTTCTCGGCGGCGCGGGCGCTGGGGTCGAAGTGGTCGTCGGCGCTCATGACGAGGGAAGCCTACGCCGACGGCTCCGGGCCGACAATCGGAGGGCAGCCAGCGCGGGGTTGAGCGCGTTCCCCCGAGGGCGCAGATGGTCACGCAGCCCGGACACTCGCGCCCCGCGCCGGTTTCGTTTGGAACATCATCCAGCGTGATCAGCCAAGCCGGGATCCCCATCGACGATCGTGACCACGCTCACACCGCCCACTCCAGGCGCGCCCGCGAGGCGCACAGCCCGAGGAACTGTTTGGCCTCGAAGAAGTAGACCTCCATCGACCACCGGTCCGCGTACCCGGTCAGGATCGAGGCCGCATCGGCCTTCGGGGCGGTGCACACGAACACGCGCAGCGGCAGCGTCCCGGTCGTGCAGCGCAACAGCACCACGCGGACCGATGGCGCGCCCAGGACGCTCCACCACTGCACCTCCGCCGTCTTGACCTGCATCGCGCGTAGGCCGCCGTAGACCCGCGCTTCGATCGCCTCCCACGGGCAGCCCGCGGAGCACCGCGCGGTTGGTGTCGCCGGAGTCGAGGAGCAGATTGAACGACGCCTCGGGTAACCAGCGGAGCAGGAGCTCGACCAGCGCGCGGGCCTGCTCGGTCTTGGTGCGGTAGTCGCCGCCGTGGAGCGCGCACTCCTTCTTGCTGCGGTAGAGCCGGAAGAGCAGCGGGATGGCGAAGGGCCGCGGCGAGAAGGGCACCGTCACCACGAGCGCGCAGGTCACCCAGACGTGGCCGAAGGTGAAGGTCTTGCGCTTGCGGGTGGAGCGCAACGCATCGAGGTGCGTGCCGAGGCCGAAGACCGTGGGGCCCTTGTGGGTGCCGAGCGTGTCGTCGATCACGAACTGCAACCGCAGCTTGCGCGCTGCGAGGCGCTCGACAAGCGCCGCGAGCCAGAGCCGGGCGAGGGCGTCGAGGTCCCACCGCCGTCGGGAGAAGAGGCGGTGGAAGGCGGAGTGCTCCCAGACGGCCGCGGCGCCGCGGACGACGAGGCGCTCGGTGAGGGCATGGCGCTCGGTGCACAGCACCCACGCCGCCATCAGCAGAAGCCAGCGCGCGAAGGTCGGGGCGGTGAACGCGGGGCGGAAGACTTCCAACGCACGCAGGAACGTGCGCGCACTGTCCATCGGCACGGAGCCTCCGACCGGTGGGGTGGTGTGGTAACGCCACCATCGGCCAGGAACTCCCGCGCCTCAACCCCTCCGATCAACGCCCGTCAAGGGCGAAACCTGAGTCAGAGCACAAGCCCACGGCGTTCACGACTGTCTTCGTTCCCGCGCACGGCGCCGCGGGTCGGGCGATGGTCCCCTACGAGATGTTGACCGAGGCCTCCGCGCGGCGCTGGTGCAGGTCCCAGAAGCGCTCGGCGATGGCGGAGGCCTCGAGCGTCGCGTGCCCGCCGTCGAAGGTCGTGCCCTTCACGGTGCCGAGCACCACGACCTCGCCCACGTAGACCCCTTCGCCACGGAGCCGCTGGTGCAGCAGCCCCACGGCCTTGTGCTGCGCGGCCTTCGCCACCGCGAGGCCCATGGCGCCCCACTGCACCGCCATCGCGTCGACCTTGGGGTCGTAGAACGCGAGCCCGCCGCCGGTGACCAGCACCGCCCCTTTGGCGGCCTTGAGGTCGCCGAGGGCCTCCTGCACGCCCGCGATCATCCCGTGCACGGCCACGTCGAGCGCCGCGCGAAGCTCCTCCGGGCGCGACGCCGTGAGGTCGCCGGCGCCGCCGCCGTAGGCGTTCCAGTGGAGCACGGAGACGGGGCCAAGCGCCGCGCGCACCTCGCGCACGAGGGCGCCCACCGCGGCGGGGTCGCCGAGGTCGCAGGGGAAGGCCCGCGCGGTGATGCCTTCGGCCGTGAGCGCCGCGGCCGCCGCCGTGAGCCGCTCGGCGTTGCGCGCGACGATGGCGACCGCGAAGCCCTCGCGCCCGAAGCGCCGCGCGACCGCGTCGGAGATCCCGGGACCGTGACCGCACACGATGATCGTAGGTTGCATCCCGTGGCTATATCACGGCGCCGCAGGGCCCCGGTCCACCCCCGCCGGGGGAGAGCCTCCGCGGGAGGGCACCCGCGCGGCGCCGTAGCCCAGCGCCCCGCCGAGCGCGAGCCACAGCAGCCAGCCGAGGCCCCCGCCGGCCTCGCGCGCCGGGGGCGACGGGAACTCCAGCGAGTGCACCCTCCCGGCGTCGACGTCGACCAGCAGCACGCCGTCCACGTCGAAGGCCACCCGGTACTCCAGGAGCTGCCGGCGCGTGGCGGGCGTCTCCAGGCGCGGCGCGTGGCGGCCGGTCTTCACCTCGGCGACGAAGCGTCGGCCGTCGCGCTCGACGAGGAAGTCCGCGCGAAGGGCGATGGCGCAGGGCTCGCCGTCGAGGGCCACGTCGTAGGTGACCGGCGCCTGCCGCGCGACGATCGCGTAGCCCAGGGACACCAGCACGGGCTCGGCGCGCCGCTCGCCGTCGGCCCCGGCCGCGCGGGCGACCTCCAGCCGCCGCCGCGGCAGCCAGCGCACATACGCGAGCCGCGCCGTCTGCACGAGCGCCAGCAGCACCGCCGCGGCGAGGGCGGCGACGAGCAGCGCGGGGGGGAGGGCGGAGGGGTGCACGCGGCGGCGACTGTGGCGCCAGGGGGGGGGAGGGCGTCCAGGATTGCGCAGGCGTCAGTCGTCGACCGCAGTGGGCGCCCAGGCGCCGTCGACGCCCTGACGCTCCAGCACCACCGCGTCGCCGACGAGCGCCACCCGGTGCGCCGCCCCGTCGTCGCCCGCGCCGCAGGCGATGGCCGCCCCGTCGGCGCGGATCACCGCCGCGATCACCTGCAGCGCGGTGCCCCCGGCGCGCAGCGCAGCCGCCGCGTCGTCGGGGCGCTGCA
>CAIOSS010000122.1 GCA_903860995.1 uncultured delta proteobacterium
AGGAGACGGTCGCGGCCGTGCGGGCGCTGGGTCGCTAAGGGCAATGGAGGGTCAGTGGTAGGTGAGCGTGCCGACGAGGGCGCCGCCGCCGCTGGAGACGTCCTCGACGGCGCCGCGGGTGGTCACCTCGCTGCGGTGGAAGAAGCCCTGCGCGCCGACGCCGAAGCGCCAGCCCGACGTCATCTCGAACTGCTTCCCCACCATGACGTTGAGCGCGACGCCGGGGGCGGCCCGGGCGACGACCACGATGTCCGCGGTGGTGGTCTGGAGGTCGAGGCCCGACACGCCGACGGAGACGCTTACGAAGGCGTGGACGGGGGCGCACACCCAGGTGAGCCCGAGGCCCCGGCCGACGCTCCATGGGGTGTTGTTGCGGGCGGCGGTGACCGAGCCGAAGGGGCTGGTGCCCGACGGGTTGAAGGCCGCGCCGCTCCAGAGGGTGGCGTGCACCGCGAGGTTGGGCACGACGTACCAGCCGGCCGCGAGGTGCGCGGCGAAGCCCACGCCCGAGAGCTGGAGCGGGCTGTCGTCGCCGCGCACGGCCTGGTAGCCGACGCCGATCGCCGCCCGGAGCATCAGGCCCGCGTGGTCGCGCTCGCCCGGCGGGGGGTCGGCGCGCGCGGGCCCGGCGGCCAGGGCGCAGGGCGCGGCGAGGGCGAGCGCGAGCAGGCGGCGTCGGGGGGGCACGCGCGCAACGTAGAGCGAAGCGCCCCAGCCCGGCGACGGGCATCGGGAACAACCCGCCGCCCGTTGACGTTGCCCCGTTCGCCGTGGTGTCTCCGCCCCCTGTCATGCGTCGCGTCGCCCCAGTCCTCGCCGTGCTCCTCGCCGCTCCGGTCGCGTGGGCGCAGCTCGTCCCCCTCGGCTTCGTGTCCCGCGCAGGCAGCCCCCGGGGCGCCACCACGCTGGCCGCGCGCATCAACCGCGTCGACTGCGCCGCCGACGAGGTGATCACCGTCACGGCCTCGCTCCCGACACCCACCGCGGGCGTCCCCGAGCTGTGGGTGGGCGACACCACCAGCTGCGACCCGAGCGTGCGCTCGCCCATGCTCGGCGCGACGTGCTTCCCCATCTGCAGCCCCACCGAGCGCCGCGCGTGCACCCTCCCGTACGCCGAGGGGGAGCGCGAGTACACCTTCCGCGTGCCGGTGCGCTGGATCATCGACCCGCGCCTCGGGCTCTGCGCCGCGATCTCCGGTCGGCGGTACATCCACGTGGTGGTCGGCGACGCCGTCGTCGCCCGCAGCTCGCCGTCCATCCGCGTCGACCTCGTGGCCCCGCGGGCGCCCCTCTCGGTGGTCGCGACGCTGGGCGGCGCCGAGGAGTCCGCCACCGTCACCTGGGGCTACCCCACCGCCGATGCGGGCACCGTCGTCGTGGACGCGGGCGACCCCCTCGACGCGGGCACGACCGACGCGGGCACGACCGACGCGGCCGACGTGCCGGCCGACGCGCCGGTCGACGTCCCGGTCGACACGGGCGCCGGGCCCAGCGCCGACCCGGAGGTCGAGTCGCTCGCGCGCTTCTACGTGCTGTGCAGCCCTCCGCCGGGCACGATCCCGATGGCGGGCCCCGACGGGGGCACCTGCCCGGCGGTCCCCTTCGCGGGCCTCGACATCAACGACGACGCGCAGCTCCAGCGATGGTCGTGCACCCGCGCGCCGCTCGAGCCCGAGGCGCGGTCGCTGGTGCTCGCCGGTCTTCCCCCCGCGACCCCGCACCGCTTCGCCGTGGTGGCCGAAGACCTCGCGGGCAACCGCAGCGGGGTCACCTACGCCGGCGACTGCGTGAGCCCTCGGGCCGTCACTGACTTCTGGGAGGAGTACCGTCGGCAGGGCGGTCAGGCTCGGCCCGGGGCCTGCGCCGTGGGCGCTCCGGGTGCCGGCGCCGGGGCCGCGGGGGCGTCGCTGCTCGGGCTGCTCGGTGCGGCCTGGGCGCTGCGTCGCCGCCGCGCCCGCCACGCCCGCTGAGGGAAGCTCAGGCCGGGTCGGCCTTCTTCTCCGAGCGAGCCTTCCAGAACTCGACCACCATCGGCAGCACCGAGACCAGCACGATGAGGATGACCACCTTCTCGAAGTGCTTCTGCACGATCGCCAGGCCGCCGAGGAACACCCCCGCGCCCATCATGGTGGTGACCCACGCGACGGCGCCGACGACGTTGTAGGTGATGAACTTCGGGTAGCTCATCGCCCCGGCGCCCGCGACGAAGGGCGCGAAGGTGCGCACGATGGGCACGAAGCGCGCGAGGATGATGGTCTTGCCGCCGTACTTCTCGAAGTACGCGTGGGTCTTCTCGAGGTACTTCTTGTTGAAGAAGGTCGAGCTCTCGCTGGTCATCACGCGCGGGCCGATCGCGCGGCCGACGTGGTAGTTCACCGTGTCGCCGACGATGGCCGCGGTGATGAGCGCACCGCCCAGCAGGAAGACGTTGAGCTCGCCGGTGCTGCTCGCCACGAAGCCGGCCGTGAAGAGCAGGGAGTCACCGGGCAGGAAGGGCGTCACCACCAGGCCCGTCTCGGCGAAGACGATCACGATGAGGATCCAGTACATGGCCGTGCCGTACTGGTGGGTGAGCGCCGTGAGCCCGGGGATGCTCACCAGCTGCTTGATGAAGTGCCATGCTTCCATAAACCCGCCCGACTAGACGAAGCGCCCCGTGAAGGGAAGTAAAGAACGCGCCCCGAGAGACCCGCGTCAGAACTCGCAGCGGGCCATGAGGTCGGCGAGGGCACCGGGCTGCCCGGGCGACCAGCCCTGGAGCAGCGCGTCGGTGACCGAGCGGTCGTCGGCCACCAAGGGGAGCAGCGGGTCGAGGTAGCGGCGCTCGTCGGCGCCGTCGGCGTCGGTGAGGGCGCGCCGGCCGAGGGCCTCGACGGCCACCGGGAGCAGCGCGCGGAGCAGCGCCCCGACCGTGGTCTTACCGATGGGGGTAAGCAGGCCCTCGGCGGCGATGCGCGGGCGCAGGGCCTGCCAGGCGTCGTGGCCGTAGGGGACGAACAGCTCCTCGATCGCGGTGAGGGCGGCGTCGTCGTAGAGGACGGCGGTCCAGAGGGCCGCGAGCGCGGCGGCGTAGGGGAGCGGGACCGAGTCGCCCCCGCGCACCTCCAGCGTGCGCCCGAGCCGCACCTCCGGGAACATCGTCTTCAGGTGCGTCTCCCAGTCACCGGGCGTGGCGCGCTGCCCGTCGATGCCCTCGGCCAGGAAGCGCCGGAAGGTGTGCGTGGTGGCCTGCGTCGCGACCCCGCCGCGCTTCAGCAGGAACATCGGCGCGTCGAGGGCCCACGCGGCGTAGTCCCCGAGCGAGGCGCCCTTCTTCCAGGCGAAGGGGAGCAGCCCGCTGCGGTCCGGGTCCATGCCCAGCCACACCAGGGCGCGCTCGCTCTTGACCGCCTGGCGCACGCCCTCCTTCAGCGGGCTGTTGGCGAAGAGCCCCGACACGGCGGAGGAGACCCCGAGGGCCGCGCGGAGCTTGCGCATGGCGTCGCGCTCGTCGGCGAAGTCGAAGTTGGCCTGCACCGTGGCCGTGCGGCGCATCATGTCGTGCGCGCGCGGGCCGCGCGTCGGGAGGTAGGCCCGCATGATGGGGTAGCGGGACTTGGGCACCCAGTCGAGGTCGTCCTGCCGGGCGTAGGGCTGGAACCCGAGGCCCAGCAGCCGGAGCTTCGGCGACAGGTCGAGCGCGCGCATCTCGTCGCGGTGCTCGCTGAGCTCGCGGTGCAGCGCGTGGAGGGTGTCGTGGGGGGCGCCCGAGAGCTCGAACTGCGAGCCCGGCTCGAGGGTGATGTTGGCCCCCGCGCGCTCGAGGCCGAGCACCGGGCCGCCGTCGCTCTCCGGGGCGGTGGGCGTCCAGCCGTGGCGCTCGATGAGCTGCGCGAAGATGGCGTCGACGCCCGGGCGGCCGGGCTCGGAGCGGTAGTGCAGCGGCGCGCCGTCGTCGAAGAGCGCGACCCGCTCGGACTCAATGCCCACGGCCCGCTTGGCGGGGCGGAAGGACTGCTCGAACACCGCGAGCAGGTCGCCCTCGCCCTGCAGCAAATCGTCGTGGCCGGTGGCTGTCATCGCGCGCGAACATACCCTGCGGGGCTTCCAGGGCAATGCGCCTCTCACGCCGCAGGGCGGTGACGGGCGCCGGGCAATGGGAGTAGTGTCCGCGGCCCAATGAGCAGCAGGATCGAATCGGGACTGACGATCGAGGGCAGCGTTCGCGGCGAGGGCGAGCTCGTGGTGGCCGGCCGGCTCCGCGGCGCGCTGGTGTTGCACGGCACGCTCGTGGTCGAGGAGGGCGGCGTCGTCGAGGCCGAGGTCGAGGCGAGCAGCGTGGTCGTCGCGGGCATGCTCTCGGGCAGCGTCACGGCGCACGACGAGATGCGCATCCAGCCCGGCGGCTACGTCGACGCCCGGGTGCGGGCCTCCCGCCTGGCCGTGGCCGAGGGCGCGGTGTTTCGCGGCGACCTCCAGGCCGTGCTCAGCCCCTCGACCGCGCCGCTGGCCCCCCCCGCGGCGCGCGAGCGGCTCGGGGCGCCC
>CAIOSS010000123.1 GCA_903860995.1 uncultured delta proteobacterium
CGCAAGCGACCCGCGGGCACAAAAACGCAGCGACCCCCGGAACCACCATCCAGAAGATGGGGTGCCAGGGGTCGGAGCGCCGTCAGGGACTGTCTAACGGGGAAGCGCTCTCAGACGAGGCCCTTGACCGTGACGGTCGCGCCGGCGTCGGTGAGCTTCTTCTTGAGGTCCTCGGAGGTCGCCTTGTCGACGCTCTCCTTGACCATCTTCGGCGCGCCCTCCACGAGGGCCTTCGCCTCACCGAGGCCGAGCCCGGTGATCTCACGCACGACCTTGATCACGTTGATCTTGTTCGCGCCCGCCGCGGTGAGCTCGACCGAGAACTCGGTCGCTTCCACCGGGGCCGCAGCCGCCGCGACCGGAGCCGCAGCCGCCGCGGACGCCACGGGGGCGGCCGAGACGCCGAGCTTGGTCTCGAGGGCCTTCACGAGCTCGGAGGCCTCGATCAGGGTGAGCTTGCTGATGCTGTCAACGAGGGACTGGATCTCCATGGTGCTTTCCTTTCAAACGGTTCGATCGATGATCGATGATTGGTTGTCTTGAATGATGAGTCGGGCGGACGCGATCACGCGCCCTGTTCTTCGAGCTTGCGAACCCACGCCTGGAGCGCGAACACGAGGTTCTGCGCTGGGGCGTTGAGCACCGCGACGGTCTGCTGCGCGGGCGCCTGGATCGTGGCGAGGATGGCGGCCTGGGTCTCCTTGAGACCGGGGAGCTTGGCCATCTCCTTCTCGACCCACTCGCGTTCCTTCACCTGGTTGCCCAGGAGGCCGGCCTTCACGTTGAGCTTCGCGCCCTGCGGCCCGGCGCCCTTCTTGAAGTCCTCGATGACCTTCGCGGCCGCCGAGGGGCTCTCGTTGCACCAGGCAACGCCGGTCATCCCGATGAGCGACTTGTGCTGCGTACGCAGCGTGTCGCGCTCGAGCGACCCGACGAGGCTCTTGTACGGCGAGTCCTTCAGCGCGTGGCGGATCAGGCTGTTCTTCACAACCTTGTACTCCACGTTGGCCTTCTTGAACTCCCGCCGGAGCTTCGTCGCCGAAGCCACCGTGAGGCCCTTGAAGTCCACCAGCACCGCCGCGACGGACTTCTCGAAGCGCTCGCGGACCTTGTCGATCTCCGCGCTCTTCTGGTCCTTGTTCATCGGTCAGTCCTCCGCCTTCTCGATGAAGGCATTCGGGTCGATTCGCACGCCCGGACCCATCGTCGACGTGAGCGTGATCGAGCGAAGGTACGTGCCCTTCGCCGTCGACGGCCGCGCCCGGATCAGCGCCGTCACCAGCGCCTTGGCGTTCTCGCGGATGTGCTCCTGCGAGAACGACGCCTTGCCGATGCGGGCCTGCACGATGCCGGCCTTCTCGGTGCGGTACTCGATCTTGCCGCCCTTTGCTTCGCGCACGGCGTTGGCCACGTCGAAGGTCACGGTGCCCACCTTCGGGTTCGGCATCAGCCCGCGAGGGCCGAGGACCTTACCGAGGCGACCAACCTGACCCATCATGTCCGGCGTCGCGATCACGCGCTCGAAGTCGAGGAAGGTGCCGTCCGACACCTTGGCCACGAGGTCGTCGGCGCCGACGTAGTCCGCGCCCGCCTCGGTGGCCTCACGACCCTTGTCGCCCTTCGCGAACACCAGCACGCGCACCTTCTGACCGGTGCCGTGTGGCAGCACGAGCGCGCCGCGGACCATCTGATCCGCGTGCTTGGGGTTGACCCCCAGCCGCACGGCGAGCTCGACGGTCTCGTCGAACTTCGCCGTGGCGCAGTCCTTCACAAGCGCGGTCGCTTCGTCCAGCGTGTAGCGCTTGTTGACGTCGTGCTTCTTGTCCGAAGCCTGACGCCGCTTGGGAATCTTCGCCATCCCTGTACCTCCTCTTCGGTGCATCGCACCTCCCACCGCCTCGGAGCCGCGGTGGTCATCCAGGACCCGCCCTGTCGTTCAGCCCGCCATTGGGCTGCGATGGGGTATCGCTCGAAGGGTCCGTGAAGCCGTCTGTCTGGGTCGGATCCGCTCAGCCCGGGATGATGTCGAGGCCCATGGAACGCGCGGTGCCGCTCACCGTACGGATGGCCGCCTCGAGGTCGTCGGTGTTGAGGTCGGCGAGCTTCTGCTTCGCGATCTCGACCACCTTGGACTGAGCGATCTGCCCGATCTTCTCCTTGTTCGGACGGGCCGAGCCCTTGTCCGCCCCGACGGCCTTCATCAGGAGGATCGACGCCGGCGGCGTCTTCAACTCCATGGTGAACGACTTGTCGGAGTACACGGTGATGATCACCGGGATGACATAGCCCTTCTTGTCCGCGGTCTTCGCGTTGAAGTCCTTGATGAACATCGGGATGTTCACGCCGGCCTGACCGAGGACGGGACCGATCGGGGGTCCAGGCTTGGCTTCGCCGCCCGGACACTGGATCTTGACTATTCCGACTACCTTCTTCGCCATCGTTCCCTCGTCGGTGGGTTTACGGAGTACCGGGGGTTCGGTCCCGGGGTTCTCCTCGCACCGTCACCGCGCGGAGTGCGCGGCGTGGTGCTGGGCCATCACCGTATTGATATCAGGCCGTGATCTTCTCGACCTGGTTGTACCCGAGCTCCACCGCGGTGGGACGGCCGAAGATGGTGACGAGCACCTTGATCTTCTGCCGCTCCGGGCGGACGTCCTCTACCACACCCGTGAAGTTTGCAAAGGCCCCATCGACCACCTTCACCTGGTCGTTCACCTCGAAGTTGATCTTCGGGCGCGGCGCGATGCCGGTGCCCTCGATCTGACGCTTGATGGTGTCGACCTCCTTCTGCGGAACCGGCGTGGGGTTCTGGTCGCCGAGGAAGCCGGTCACCTTCGGAGTGTCCTTCACCATGTGCCAGGTGGTGTCGTTCATCTCCATCTGGACGAAGACGTAGCCCGGGTAGAACTTCCGGCTCTCGAGCCGCTGCTTGCCACCGCGCGTCGCAGTGACGTTCTCCGATGGGACCAGGATCTCCCCGAAATACTGGTCCATGGCGTTGTTGCGGATGCGCTCCTGCAACGAGGCCTTCACCTTGTTCTCGAAGCCCGAGTAGGCCTGGACGATGTAGTACTTCATGGTTGTGGGGACTCTTCCCGCCGGCGACGGCCGCGCGACCGCGGCGCCGGTCAGCTCAGGTAGATGACGTTGGTGATCCAGTTCCAGAAGCGGTCCATCGCGAAGATCACCACCGAAGCGGTGATCGCGGTCGCGAGCACCACCACCGTAGCCGTCGTGGTCTCGTCCTTCGACGGC
>CAIOSS010000124.1 GCA_903860995.1 uncultured delta proteobacterium
CCTCGACCGCCGCAGGCGCCTCGACCGCCGCCGGGGCGCTTCCGCGGCCTGCGTAGGCGCGCAGGTCATCCTTCGTCACGCGCCCCTGCGGGCCCGTCGGGCGCACCCGGTTGAGGTCGATGCTCAGGTCGCGCGCCAGCTTGCGCGTCGCGGGGGTCGCGAGCGCCCGCCCGTTGGGCGCCTGGTAGTCATCCGCCGCGGACACCGCCGTCGGCTTCGTCGGCTGCGCCGCCGCGCTCTTCGCCGCCGCCGCCGCCGCGCCCGTCGCCGCGAGGGCCGTAGGCGTCGCGGTCACGGTCATGGCGCCCATGCCCGGCAGGGACTCCTTGATGTCCCCGACGGCGGTCGCCGCGGGCCCGGGGTCCTTCTTCGGGGCGTCGGGAGCCGCCGTCGCCGCGGGGGCGGCCGCGCCGCCCGACAGGTCGAAGGACACCAGCACCGAGTGCACCTTCACCACCTCGCCGGCCTTGCCGAACAGCGCCGCGATGCGACCCGCCTTCGGCGACGTGATCGTCACCGAGGCCTTGTCGGTCATCACGTCGACCAGCGGCTGGTCCTCCTTCACGACGTCGCCCACGCGCACGTGCCACGCGACGACCTCGCCCTCGGCCACGCCCTCGCCGATGTCCGGCAGCTTGAAGTCATATCGGCTCATCGCTTCAGCCTCTCAGTACCGGGCCGTCTCGACGAGCGCCGGGAGGATCCTGCCCGCGAGCGGCAGGTAGTCCATCTCCAGCGTGTACGGGAAGGGCGTGTCATAGCCTGTCACGCGCACCGGCGGCGCCTCCAGGTGCAGGAAGGCCTTCTCGTTGATGAGGGCGATGAGCTCCGCGCCGAAGCCGCAGGTCTTCGGGGCCTCGTGCACGACCACCACCCGGCCGGTCTTCTTCACGCTCGCGATGATGGTGTCGATGTCCACCGGCCAGAGGGTGCGCAGGTCGATGACCTCGGTGTCGACGCCGAGCGCGGCCGCCTGGTTGGCTGCCTCGATGGCCTCGTAGAGCATCGCGCCCCACGCGAGCACCGTGACGTGCTGCCCCGGACGCACGACCTTCGCCTGGGAGAGCGGCACCGTGTAGTCCCCTTCGGGCACCTCGCTCCGCGCCGCGCGGTAGACGCGCTTGGGCTCGAAGAAGAGCACCGGGTCGGGGTCGCGCAGCGAGGCGAGCAGCAGCCCCTTGGCGTCGTAGGGGTTGGAGGGGCACACGACCTTCAGGCCGGGCGTGTGGATGAAGTACGCCTCCGGGGACTGCGAGTGGTAGTGCCCGCCGCGGATGCCGCCGCCCACGGGCGTACGGATCACCATCTTCGCCGGGAACTCGCCGCCGGAGCGGTAGCGGAACTTCGCGAGCTCGGACACGATCTGGTCGAAGGCCGGGAAGATGAAGTCCGAGAACTGGATCTCCGGCACCGGGTGCAGGCCGTACAGGGCCATGCCGATGGCCGCGCCGATGATGCCGCCCTCGGAGAGCGGCGTGTCGATCACCCGGTCGGGGCCGAACTCCTTCTGGAGGTCCTGCGTGACGCGGAACACCCCGCCGACCTTGCCAATGTCCTCCCCCAGCAGGACCACGCGCGGATCGCGCTTCAGCTCCAGCCGGAGCGCGTCGTTGACCGCCTGCACCATGTTCATCTGTGGCATCGGATGTCTCTCGTCCCTCTAATGGCTTCTTCGGTGTGCGTGGTCGGAGCGCGGCCGGTCAGTGACCGCCGCCGCCGCCGTGGCCCGCGGGGCGGGGGGCGCGCTCGGCCTCGGCCTGCTGCTCGGCGAGGTGCCACGGCTGCGTGGCGTAGACGTCCTCGAACATCGTGTGCAGCGCCGGGGCCGCGGTCTTCTCCGCCGTCTCCACGGCGCGCTTGATCTCCCCGTCGACCTGCTCGGCCCAGGCGCTCTCCTGC
>CAIOSS010000125.1 GCA_903860995.1 uncultured delta proteobacterium
AGAAAATATGATGAAAATGAGACCAGAGGACAGCCATTCATGGAGAGGGGCGCGCGGCAGCGGGGGTGAGGTCGGCCCGCCGACCTCCATCACAGGTCGATCTGTATCCCGAGCTCGACGACCTTCTCGGCGGGCACGCCGAAGTACAGCGGCGCGCTGTGGGCGTTGCGGTTGAGGAAGGCGAAGAGCGACTCCGTCCACGGGCCCATCTTGCCCATCTTGCCGGCGATGAAGGTCTCCCGGCCCAGGTAGTAGGTCACGTCGTCCATCTTCACGGGGAGCACGCCCTCCTCGATGGCCTGCGCCAGCATCGCGGGCACCTGCGGGCTCTCCATGAAGCCGCACCTCGCCACGACCCGGAACACCCCCGGCGCGATGGTCTCCACCTTCACCCGCCCGACGCGCAGCGCCACGGGGATGTGCTCCGTGGTGATGGTCAGGAGCACCACGCGCTCCTGGAGCACCCGCAGCCGCTCGACGTGGTGGAAGAGCACCGGGGGCGTCCCCGTGGCGCTCGACGCGAGGAACACCGAGGTCCCCGGGGTGCGCGCCACCACCCGCGAGGGGAGGCTCTCCAGGAAGGCCGAGAGCGGGGGCGAGCGCTCTGCGAAGTAGTCGCCGAGGTGGGTGCGCCCCATCTTCCAGACGATCATCACCACGAAGAAGAGCGAGCCCACCGCGACGGGCAGGTATCCCCCGTCGAAGAACTTCACCAGGTTGGCGATCAGGAAGGGGATGTCGAAGGCCAGGAAGAGCAGCAGGATCGCCCACGATTTCGAGCGCGACCATCCCCAGGTCTCGCGGATGACCGCGAAGTACGCGACGCTGGTGATGGCCATGGTGCCCGAGACGGCGAGGCCGAAGGCCGCGGCGAGGGCGGTGGACTGCTTGAAGCCCAGCACGAGCGCGATGCACGCGAGCCCGAGGCCCCAGTTGAGGCCGGGGATGTAGATCTGCCCCTCGGCGCTGCCCGAGGTGTGCCGGATGAGCACCCGCGGGAGGTACCCGAGGCGCACGGCCTGCTGGGTGAGCGAGAAGGCCCCGGAGATGAGCGCCTGCGAGGCAATGACCGTGGCGGGCGCCGCGAGCGCAACGAGGGCCACGGTGGCCGGGCCGACGGGCACCATCCCGAAGAAGGGCGCTCGCGCGAACTGCGGGTGGCCGAGCACCAGGGCCCCTTGGCCGAGGTAACAGAGCAGCAGCGCGGGGAAGACGAAGCCCAGCCAGGCGTAGCGGATGGGCTTCGGTCCGAAGTGCCCCATGTCGGCGTAGAGGGCTTCGCCGCCGGTGACCGCGAGCACCACCGAGCCGAGAAGCTTGAACCCGTGCCACCCGTGGTGGGCGAAGAAGCGGGCGCCGTAGTGGGGCGAGAAGGCCGCGAGCACGCTGGGGAAGTGCGCGAGGTGCCACAGGCCGAGCCCGCCGATGACGGCGAACCAGAGCACCATCACCGGGCCGAAGAAGCGCCCGATGCCGCCGGTGCCGTGCCGCTGGATGCCGAAGAGACCGAGCAGGATGAGCACCGTGGTGGGCACCACCCAGTGCTCGAAGGCGGGCGCCACCAGCTTGATGCCCTCCACCGCGGAGAGCACCGAGATGGCCGGGGTGATGATCCCGTCGCCGTAGAGCAGCGCCGCGCCCACGAGGACGAGCACGACCACCGGGGTGAAGCGCACCCGGCCGGGGGTGCGGGGCTTTTCGGGCAGCAGCGCGAGCAGGGCGAAGATGCCGCCCTCGCCGCGGTTGTCGGCGCGCATGATGAAGCCGAGGTACTTCACCGTCACCACCATCACGAGCGACCAGATGATGAGCGAGAGCACGCCGAGCACGTTGTCCCGCGTGGGGGCGACGCCGTGCGGGCTCCCGACGCACTCCTGGAAGGCGTAGAGCGGCGAGGTCCCGATGTCGCCGAAGACGATGCCGATGGCGCCGAGCATGAGCGCCTGGAAGCTGCCGTGGTGACCGTCGTCGGTGGCGGGATGCTGGGGAGTGGTCATGCGGGGAGCGCGAGTTGAACCCGCCCGCCCCATCCATCGCAACCTGTAGTGTCGCCGCCCCCTCAATCCCCATCGACCGGAGACCTCACCCCATGAAGCTCGGATACGTGATCGTGATGGCCGCGCGCAACGGGCTCACGGTGCGCTTCAACCGCCCCGGCGAGCCCGCTGCGGGCGTCGAGCTGGCGCTGGTGACGAGCGACGTGGCGGCGTCCTACGCGGTGACGGTGGCGGCCGGCGCGGCGAGCGTGAGCGCCCCGGAGGAGAAGCCCTGGGGGCAGACCGTGGCCTACGTACGCGACCGCGACGGCGTGCGGGTCGAGCTGTGCTCGCCGATGGGGTGATCGGGGCCCTGGTACCGCATCGCAGGAGATCTGACGGGTTGAGCCGAGCGCCCGCCCACGCCTGCGGTCACAGGCCTCGCCGATCGAGGGGAGCGCCCGCCCAGGCCTGCGGTCACCGGCCTCGCCGATCGAGGGGAGCACCCGCCCACGCCTGCGGTCACCGGCCTCGCCGATCGAGGGGAGCACCCGCCCACGTCCTCCCAGCGCGCCCAACCCGGGGCGA
>CAIOSS010000126.1 GCA_903860995.1 uncultured delta proteobacterium
AGAAGAAGAAGCCCGCAGCGGTGGAGAAGAAGAAGAAGCCCGCAGCGGTGGAGAAGATGAAGAAGAAGAAGCCTGCGAAGGGAGGCGAGGCGTGACGAGCGGAGCGTTCGAGGTGTTGCGGTGCGCGCCGACGCTGGACGAGGGCGCGATCCGGCGGGCGTACTACGCCGAGCTGCGGCTCCACCCGCCCCACCAGGACCCTGACGGGTTCAAACGTCTGCGCGAGGCCTACGAGGCGCTGCTCGATCCGAAGGGTCGGTCGGCGAACTTCCTCACGGCGCCGCTGGACGTCCAGGCGCTGCTGGTGCGCTACGACGCGCAGCTCGCCGAGCCGTTGGCCGCCGCGAAGGCCGCGGTGTCGGCCAGCGCGCGGGTGCAGCGTTTCGTGGAGGGCTGGTCGACGCTCTCGTGGGCGGAGGCGATGACGCGGGCGTCGGGGTAGCGCTGATTCGGATGGGTCGCTACGGCGTGGGGCCGTCGACCACCCTCCGCGCACCTCCGCCCGCCCTGCTCCGCCGGGCGATCACGGCCGCTGCTGCGACCGCTGGTAGGTGTTGCCGACGTCGTCGGTGCTCACCGTGGCGAGGCCCCCTTCGGCGACCACCCGGAGGTCTTCGGTGAGCACCCGGGTGCGGAAGCGCCACCCGCTCGGGAGCTGGAGCCTCGCCCCGAGCTCGGACAGCGAGGCCTCCGTCTGCGCCTCGCGCTGCACCGTGTACGACTGCATCACGTACACGCGGTCCATCGGGTCGATGAGCTCGTAGACCCTCCCGCCCCCGGCGAAGCGCACGGTCGAGTCGCGGCGCACCGTGCGCTCGGTGTAGGGCGCCGAGCCCGCCGCCGCCACGGCCAGCGGGACCTCGATGCGCCCCGCGACGCGCATCGGGATGCCGCCCAGCGAACGCACGGTCGGGTCCTGCACCGCGGCGGACTCGAAGGCGTCGATGGTCCAGTACCGCGGCCCGTTGAGCACGACGACCGGGACGCCGAGCTCGGTGCGCAGCGCCGCGACGTCGAGGGCGCGCCAGGCCGCGTCGGGGCACTCGTTGAGCCCGTAGGTGTTGTAGACGTCGAGCTGCACCGTCGGCCCCGAGATGGCGCCCGCGAGCACCTCGCAGTAGCGCCGGCCGCGCACCCCGCGGGCGAAGTCGACGTCACCCGCGGGCGCGTCACCCGTGGGCGCGTCGACCGCGGGCGCGTCGAGCACCGCGCCGTCGGAAGCGGGCGTGGAGGCGTCGGGCGCGGCCACGACGGGCGTCGCCGAGCCGCAGCCGAGGAGGCCAAGGGAGAACACAACAGGGAGGTGCATGCGGGGGGTCATGGTGGGGATATTTGTATGTATACAAACACGGCGTCAAGAAGTCGTTGCGCGCCCGAGGTGGGACGTGTCGAAGTAGGCGCATGGCCGAGGACGTGAAGGCGCGTATCGTGGATGCCGCGGTGCGGCTCCTGGAGTCGAAGGGCGCGAAGGGCTTCGGGCAGGTGAGGGTCGCGCGCGAGGCGGGGCTCCAGCAGGGGCACCTGACGTACTACTTCCCGAAGAAGAGCGACCTCGTGGCGGCGGTGCTCGCGCGGCTGTCGGAGCGGGCGCGGGGGGAGTTCGAGCGCGCCCTCGCGCACCGTGGACCGCTGGACGCGGCGGCCTCGGAGGAGGTGTTCTTCGACCTGGTGCGGGCGCTGCTGCGCGACCGTAAGCGCTCGCGCATCCTGGCGCCGCTGCTTGCGGAGGCGGTGGACGACGCCGAGGTGGGCGCCGCGCTCGGGGCGCAGGTGCGGGCGCAGCGCGCGGTGATGGCCTCGCTGCTGGGCCGCGACGCCGACGACCTCGACGTGCACATCGCGCTCGCCGCGCTGCGGGGCCTGGGCATCGAGAGCCTCGTGGCGCCGGACGAGCCGCAGCACGTCGAGGAGGTCATCGCGAGGTTTCGCGCGTGGTTCGCGCGGCGCCCGACGACGGCGGGGTGAGCGGCTCAGGTCCCGTCGCGCGGCGCCCGGTACGCGATCATCCCCAGCGCCACCACTGCCAGCGAGAGCAGCGTCGGTCGGGGCGACTCCCGCGCGAAGCTCGCCAGCATCGCCGCCGTCACCGCCAGGAAGGCCCACACCGTCCACGGCGAGCCCGGCGTGCGGTACGGCCGCGCCAGGTCGGGCTCGCGCCGTCGCAGCCGCAGCGCCGCCCAGGCGCCCAGCGCGTAGAAGGGCCACGCGCCCACCACGAAGACCTCCGCCATCTTCCCGAACAGCTCCACCCGCGCGTAGGCCAGCGCGAGCCCGGCCGTCAGCGCCGTCGCCGCCGCGGGCACCCCCCGGCCGTCGACCCGCGAGAGCGCCCGCAGCGGCGGCGCGTCGTCGCCCAGCGCGGCCACCACGCGCGTGCCCGACACCAGCCCGATGAGGCACCCGCCGAAGGTCGACAGCGCCACCAGGGCCACCAGCGCGCGCGCCCCGTTGGCCCCTGCGAGCCGCGCGCCCAGCAGCGCCGCGGGGGCCTCCGCCGTCGCCAGCGTCGCCGTCGAGAGCGCCCGGTGGAAGGCCACCACCACCAGGAGGTACAGCGCCGTCACGATCGCCACGCCCGCGATCAAGGCGCGGGGAATGGTGCGCCCCGGCGCGCGCACCTCGGCGGCGAGGGAGGTGAGGTCGATCCAGCCGTCGTAGGCCCAGAGCACCGGCACCATCGCGGCGAGCAGCGCCGTCCACGACACCGCCGCGGCCACCGGCGCCGCGGTCACCGGCGCCGCGGGGAGGGCCAGCGCCGCGACGGCCACCGCCGCGAGCGCGGCGACCCGCACCAGGGTTACCAGGGACTGTAAACGCGCCGCGGGCTGGAGCCCGAGGAGGTTCACCGCGGCCACCGCGGCGATCACCAGCGAGGTGAGGGTCGGCGCCGACCAGGGGATCACCGCCGCCAGGTGCTGCGCCGTCACCCCCGCGAAGAAGGCCACCGAGGAGGGGACCAGCACCAGGGTCATGGTCCAGCCGAAGGCGAAGGAGGCCCGCGCGCCGAAGGCCCGGCGCAGGATCGCCGAGAGCCCCCCGCGCCCCGGCAGCGCCGCGCCCGGCTCGGCCAGCGCGAAGGCCCCGAGCAGGGAGAGCCCCGCCCCGGCGCCCCACACCAGCAGCGCGAGGTCGAGCCGGTGCACCGCGCGCGCGACCAGCGACGGCGTCGCGAAGATGCCGCTGCCCACCATCGCCCCGACGGTCACCAGGGTGCCGTCGAACACGCCGAGCACGCGACGCTCCGTCGGCGCCCCGGTGGACATCGTCGGGCGCTCCACCCGGTGCCCGCAGCGCCCGCTCAGGCCCGGATGGCTCGCACGGCCTCGCCGACGTCCTTGCCCTGCACCACCGCGCCGGTGGTCTTGAGGTGCTTCATCGCCACGCCGGTCGCCTGGCCGTCGTTGGCCGCCGCCCGCACCGCGTCGCGCACCGGGGCCAGCAGCGCCACGATGTCGTCGGCCCCGAGGGTCTTCGGCAGCAGCGCCTCCAGCACCACGATCTCCTTGCGCAGCACCTCCTGCTGCGCCGGGTCGACCGTGAGGCCGAGGGTGTCCTGGTTGGACTTCACCAGCTTGCGCAGCATGCCCTGCACGGCCTCGTCGCCGAGGGTGCCGCCCGCCCGCTCGACCGCCATCGAGAGCTCGCCGAGGGCCACCCGGAGGATCTCCTTGGTCACCGTGTCGTGGGCCTTCATCGCGGCCATCATCTGTCGCTTGATCTCGTCGAGCAGCATAGGGGTGGAACCACGGCTACGCCCCGATGACGGGGGGCGTCAAGGCGACCGTAGGCCCCTCACCCGCGGCATGAATGCAGGGAGAAACCTCCGGCACGGCGCGTCATGGGGGTGACCGATGACATTCCGCGTCACGCAAAGCTGCACGCAACCTTGCAATCCCGAAAGGCCGTGATACTCACCGGTCCCGTTGATCTGGCGGGCACCGGGTCATTGCCTTCACAACCTCCTGAATCAGAGGTCGTGGGGCGCCTTGCCCGGTGTCCTCGACCAGTGATTTCGATCGGGGGAGCACCGTACCTTCCAATGTCCACGAATCACACCAAGAACCTCTTTGCGCAGCGCTTCCGCGTGGTGCTCGTCGGCGACGACGAGCGATTCACCTACGCCCTCGGCGAGCTCCTCCAGAGCGCCGGCCTCACCGTCGTCGTGGCCAACACCGCCGCCCGCGCCCTCGCCGAGCTCGACCGCCCCGGTCGTCGGGTGCTCCTCTGTGACCTCGCCGCGACCCACATGCAGGGCGTCGAGACCGTCGTGAGCCTCCGCAACCGTCGCACCTCGGTGCCCACGGTGGCCATCTCCTCCATGCCCAACATCGCGCAGCACTGCGCCGCGCTCGACATCCGCCACCACCTCGCCCAGCCCTTCCGCTTCGGCCAGCTGATGGACCTCCTCGAGCTCGCCGCCCGCCCGTCGGTCGCCCCCGCGACCTACAGCGCCGTCAGCGCCGCGCTCGCCGAGTAGTCCCCCGCCCCCCTCCCCATCCCTCTCCCCGCTTCCACTGCCGGGCCCGCGCCCGGTGGGGCGCCGCTCAAAATCACTACGCCCGCAGGGCTTCGGTGTAACCTCCCGGAAATCCTCGCGCGGGCGGTATATCCATCGTGGCTTCGTTCCTCTCCATCCTCGGTCTGCTCGGGATGCCTGTCGGGGCCTACCTGATCTCCCTGTGCGCCCGCGGCGCGACGACGTCATGGGCGTGGGCCTGGATGACCGTGTACGTCCTCCTCGACCTCGGTTGCTTCTCGCTGGTCGGCAACCCCCGGCGCGCGCGCATCCAGCTGGGCCTCGGCGGCGCGCTGCTCTGCGCGCTCGTCGGGCTGCGCCACGTCAAGAACCACCCCACGGGCCTCGGCGCCAACGTCCGCCTCCCCGCCAACACCCCCGGCAGCTGGATCGGGCGCCTCGGCGAGGAGGCCGACCTCGGCCCGATGATGGTCATCGCCTTCGGCGACTTCGGCGCCTTCCGCGGCGAAGACGTCGCCCGCGCGCGCCCCTACCTCAAGCAGAACTACCGCCGGATGCGCGCCGACCCGGACTTCGCGCCGGTGCCTTCCACCCTCGCCGCCAACATGCTGGGCATGACCTCGCCCGCCCACGTCGAGACCCTCGTCTTCAACCCGCCCCCGGAGGGCCGCGCCGGCCGCGCCGTCATCTTCATGCACGGCGCCGGTCCGCTCTTCAAGCTGCCCTGCTGGATGCTCGCGCGCCGCATGCCCGACGCCATGATCGTGTGCCCCACCGTCGGCCTCCGCGGCGAGTGGGCCCACCCCGACGCCGCCGCGGCCTTCCAGGCCGTGCTCAGCTGGACCCGCGAGCGCTCCTCCGCGGTGTACGCCGTCGGCTGGGGCACCGGCGGCCACGGGCTGCTGCGCCTGCTCAACGGCAACTCCCTCGGCCACGTGTCGGGCATGGTGCTCGTCTCGGGCTACGACGAGAACTACTTCGACGACGTGCGCCGCTCGGGGCTGCCGATCCTGATCCTGCACGGCGAGCAGGACAACCGTACGCCGGCCTTCCGGGTCGAAGGCCTCGCGGGCATCGACCGCGTGCGCAACCTGGAGATGCCCGGCGACTACTTCGTGTTCTATGAACAGGAAGACATCGTGCTGGAGGAGGTCGACTCTTTCTGCGGCGCGCATTAGTGAAGCGCTGCCCCGTCGATCCCTCCCCTGCGGATCGTCTCCCCCTCGCGGCCGCGCCGTCTGCCCCGGAAGGATCGTGACTGATGTCTGCGCGAAGCGAGAACGGGTTGAATCCAGGCGCCGATGCCGCGTCGAAGGCCCAGGATGCAGCCCGCGCCCGACAGCACGACCGTGACCTCATCGCCCGCGCCGGCGACGGGGACATCCGCGCCTTCGAGGAGCTGGTGCAGCGGCATCAGCGCCGCGCCAACACCGTGGCCTACGGCATCGTGCGCAGCGCCGAAGACGCGCGCGAGGTCACGCAGGACGCCTTCCTGCGCGTCCA
>CAIOSS010000127.1 GCA_903860995.1 uncultured delta proteobacterium
GGTGATCTCGCGGGTGGAGAACTTCACCCCGAAGCCGCTCTCGATCGCGACGACGAGCTTCACGTGGTTGAGCGAGTCCCACTCCTCCACGTCGGCCGCGGCCATGTCATCGCGCAGCGTGATGGCGTCGAGGTCGAAGACGTCCTGAAAGATCCGGGTGAGCTTCTCGGTGATGGCGTCCATGGCGAAGGTCCGTCGGCGGTCGGTAGAAGAGAGGGGAGGCGTCGCGGGTGGGGATCACTCCACGCGAATGAAGCGGTTGGCAAGCACCGGTCGGAGGTCGAGGCGGTATTCCCACGCCGTCTCCCCGGGAGCCCCGGTAGCTTCGAGAGGGGTGAAGCCGAGGCGGGGGTAGAGGTCTTTCACCAGGGCGTTCTTGGCTGTTGGCACGTAGCGGCCGAGCACCCGACTGAGCCCGCGGTCGAGCGCGGCCTGCATCATCACGCCCACCATGAACTCCTCCACGCGCCGCCCGAGCACCCGGCAGCTCATGAGCCAGGTGTCGATCTCCAGCGTGGACTCCTCGGGGTGCTCTCGGCCGATCATCACCCCGATGAGCCCGTTGTCGGCGAAGCGGTCGCGCAGCTTGAAGGTGCGCACCACCGCGTCGGGCCGCTGCGACTCCGCCCGCAGCTGCTCCTCGGTGTACCGCCGGGTCGTCAGGTTGAACTGGTTGCTCTTGTTCACGAGCTGCGCCGCGCGCGGGAGGTTGAGCTCGTCGACCGGCGCCACCGTCGCCGACATCTGGAGGTTGGCGATGAACTCCTCCAGGTCGCCCGCGCTCTTCATCAGCTCCGAGCGCCGGGCGTTGGCGGCGTAGTCCGCGGCCCGCAGCCGGTCTTCCTCGCTGAGCGCCAGCGCGTCGAAGGCGTGGTGCCGGTGGAGCAGCGCCAGGTAGCGCGCGGCGTCGCTGCCGATCTCGGGCACCATCACCTCCGGCAGCTGCGACCGCACCCACGCCCGCTCGGTGGGGTTGTCGTCCAGGAACACGAAGCTGTCGGTGCCCAGCTCCAGCGCCGCGGCGATGTCCCGGATGTTGGTGGCCTTGTCGCTCCAGTTGGCGCGAAACACCGCGATGTCGTCGAGCTTGAGCACCATCTCCGCGCTGCGCTCGAAGGGCTCCTTCGCGTCGGCCTCGTTGTTCTTCGAGCACACCGCGAGCACCACGCCCCGGTCGCGCAGCTCGCGGGCGTAGCGCTGCAGGTCGGTGTGCGCCTCGCCCTCGGCGTCGGTCACCCCGAGCTTCAGGCCCTCCACGCCGTCTTCGCCCACGATGCCGCCCCAGAGGGTGTTGTCGAGGTCGAGCACCAGCACCTTCTTCGTGAGCCCGAGCACCGCCCGCACGTGCGCCATGTAGTGGTCGACGAGCAGGGGGATGGCCGCCGGCGCGGGGTGCTGCTTGGCGCGGTACCACAAGCCCTCGTCGCTCCACGCGGCCTTGCCGAACTCCGCCGCCACGCTGTCGAAGTCGAGCACCGACACCCCCGTGCCCGCGGCGTCGAGCAGGGCCTGGTTGGCCCGGCGCAGCACCCGCCCCCGGCCGCCCGGCAGCGAGGCGCCGAGGTGGCCGTAGCTGTCGACGAGGGGCACGTCGAAGTTGTGCTGCACGGCGTGGGCGCGCATCTCGTCGCGGATGACCCGCCAGAGCGCGACCAGCGGCGCGACCGCGGACTCGACGGCGGCCGCCGGGTCGGCCGAGAGCGGCGGGAGGTTGGCGTCGCGCCAGCTGGTGGCCAGGATGACCACGTCGGGGCGGAAGGCCCGCAGCCCGCTCGCGGGGTCGAGCACCTCCTGGTGCACCATGCCGTACTCGGCCTCGTAGACCTCCGCGGCGACGCCGTCGCGGAAGGCCGCGAGCTCGAGCAGCGGCTTGATGAGCCGCGTGGTGAAGCTGCCCAGCAGGGCGATGCGGGCCTTGCGCAGCGCCGGGAGGGGGTGGCGCTGGAGGCGCTTCCAGAGCTTGTGCCCGCGCTCCATGTCGTCGTGCGAGCAGGGGTCGCGCAGGGCCTCGCGCAGGTCGGCCGCTGCCCCGGCGGGGTCGCCCGCGTCGAGGCGCTGCCGGCCGCGCGCGAGGTAGCGGGCGGGCCGCGGGCCGACGGCGTGCTCGATGACCGCGTCCCA
>CAIOSS010000128.1 GCA_903860995.1 uncultured delta proteobacterium
ACCACGCCGCCCTCGATGAGCGGGATGAGCCCGTCGGAGAACATCTCGGTGTGCACGCCAAGGTCGTGCTTGTTGGCGAGCCGGGAGAGCACCGCGTCGGGGATCGCGCCGATGCCCAGCTGGAGGGTCGCGCCGTCCTCGACGAGGCCCGCGATGAGTTCGCCGATGCGCTGCTCGACCTCCGTCGCTTCCGCGGCGGCTCGCTCGTAGAGGGGCCGGGAGGTGTTGACGAAGGCGTCGAAGCGGGCGAGCGGAACCGACGTGTGCCCGTGGGTGCGGGGCATGCGATCGTTGACCTCCGCGATGACGAATCGGGCCGAGTCCACCGCGGCGCGGGCGGCGTCGATGGAGGTGCCCAGGGAGCAGAGCCCGTGGGCGTCGGGGGGAGAGACCTGCACCAGCGCGACGTCGAGGGGGATGGTCCCGGAGGTGAACAGCCCGGGGATGTCCGCGAGGAAGACGGGGATGAAGTCCGCGTCGCCCTCTTCGACCGCGCGACGCAGCCCCTCGCCGACGAAGAAGGACACCGAGCGGAAGCGCTGCGCGAGCTCAGGCTCGGCGAAGGGGAAGGGCCCCGTGGTGTGGAGATGGTAGAGCCGGACGCCGTCGAGGTCGTCGCGCGCCGCGAGCGCCGTCAGGAGGGGAGTGGGCGTGGCGGCGGCCCCGTGCACGAAGATCCTCGCGCCAGTGGGGATAAGGCTGACGGCCTCGGCTGCGGACATCGCTCGGTCGGTCGGGCTGTTCATCGTGGCGCCAGTCTGCCATAGGGGGCCTTGGGGCCTGGCGAGCAGGTCGCTCGTGAGGCACGACGCGCGTTGCGGGGTTACGGTGCCCGGCGATGACGACTGATCTGCGTTGCGGGTGCGCATCGGTGAAGGCCCACCGCCCGCACCGGGTGGTTCTGACGGGGGGCCCCGGGGCAGGGAAGACCGCGGTGCTCGAGGTCGTGCGCAAGCACTTCTGCGAGCACGTGGTGGTGCTCGCCGAGGCCGCGGGCATCGTCTACGGCGGCGGGTTTCCGCGGCGGGCGACGGAGGCCGGGCGCCGCGCGGCGCAGCTTGCGATCTTCCATGTGCAGGATCAGCTGGAGCGCCTCGCCCTCGCCGAGGGCGACCCCGCGCTGGTGCTCTGCGACCGCGGCGTGCTCGATGGGCTCGCGTACTGGCCGGGCGAAGACGCGGAGTTCTTCCGCGAGGCGGGTGTCACCCGCGAGGCGGCGATGGCGCGCTACGCGGCGGTGATCCACCTCGAGACGCCGAGCGCGGCGAACGGGTACAACCACCGCAACGCGCTGCGCATCGAGACGCCCGAAGAGGCCGCCGTCATCGACCGTCGACTCGCCGCTGTCTGGAGCGGCCACCCGCGTCGATTCGTCGTGGAGAGCTCAACCAACTTCCTGCAGAAGCTCGAGCGCACCCTGGCGATCCTGCGTGCGGAGGTGCCGCCGTGCTGCGCGAGGCCCTGACACCGATGACCCTCCCGCCCGGCCACCGCGTCGTCATCTCCGAGCTCGGCGAAGCGCCGCTCGATGCCATCGCCCGCCACGCCGCGCTCGTCGCGATGCCGGCACCCGACCCCGCGACCCTCGGCGATCGCGACGTCCTCATCGCGATCGCGAGCGCGTCGGTCGGCTGGGTCGACCTGCTCATGACCAGCGGGCAGTACCAGCACCCGCCCAGGCCGCCGTACACGCCTGGCCTCGAGTACGCCGGCACGGTCGCCTGGCGGGGTCCGGGCGCGGCCGGGGTCGAGGTCGGCGACCGGGTGCTCGTCGACGGTCTGCTCGCCGGTCCGCGCTCGCTCGGCGACTACCAGGCCTACGGCGGCTTTGCGTCGTACGGTGTCGCCCCTGTCGAGGCGGTGCACCGCATCCCGGGCGGTCTGTCCTTCGACCAGGCATGCAACCTCCTCGGCAGCTACGAGACGGCCTACCACTGCCTCGTCACCCGCGGTCGGCTACAGCCGGGGGAGACCGTGCTCATCCACGGCGCCTCGGGCTCGACGGGCCTCGCGGCGGTGCACCTCGCCCGGCGCCTCGGCGCCACCGTGATCGCTACCGGGCGCTCGGAGGCGAAGCTCGCGGCGGTGCTGCGCGAGGGCGCCCACCACGTCGTATGCACCCGCGGCGCGGACGGCCCGCGCCCCTTCCGCGACGAGGTCAAGGCGCTCACGGGCGGGCGCGGCGTCGACGTGGTCTACGACGGCGTCGGTGGCGACGTCTCGGTCGAGAGCCTGAGGTGCGTCCGCTTCGGCGCGCGGTACCTCATCGTGGGCTGGGCCGCGACGCCCTTCGTCGCGCGCGGCAAGGGGCTGCGGGGCGCGCCCAACGCCAACCAGCTCCCGACGAACCTCATCATGATGAAGGGCCTCGACGTGCTGGGCTGCCCCACCGTCATTTCGACTGTCAACGACCCGACGCTGCGCCCGCCCCGCCTCGCCTACGTGCTCGCGTGGGCGGCGGAGGGGACGCTCCGGCCGCACGTCTCCGATGTGTTTCCGCTGGCGGAGTTCAGGGCGGCGATGGAAGCGAAGTGGCGGGGTGACGTGGTCGGCGGGTGCGTTGTGCGGCCCTGAGAGCTGACCGCGTCGCGCGGGGGGAGGGAGCCCTACTGGGTGGGGCCGAGGAAGGGGGCCTCGATGGTGCGGGCCTCGCCTCCGCCGAGGGGACGGACGATCACTCGCACCCGCGAGTCGCCCAGCCCGTGGCGTGGCGTGGTCACGAACACCGGAACGTGCGATCCGGCGAGGGGCTCGAGGATCACCCGGGAAATCGGGATGACGAACACGAAGGGAGGGCCCGTGACCGGCTCGATGGTGAAGGTCATTCGCCGGCTGGCCTTGTTGACCAGGTGGATGTCGAAGGCGTTGCGGACGTTGCCCTCGTCGAGGGTGTACGGGAGTCCGTTGAGGCGCAGCAGGTTGGCCTCGAAGGTGGTGTGGCTGCGCAGTGCGAGCGTCGTAGCCGCGAGGCCCAGCGCGCCGAGCAGCGCGTAGAGGGCGAGCCGCGGCCGGAGGAAGCGCCGGGGGTTGTGCTGCAGGCCCTGGAGGGAGTCGTACCGGATGAGCCCGCGCGGTCGCTCGAGGCGGTCCATCACGTCGTCGCAGGCGTCGATGCAGCGGGTGCACGCGATGCAGTCGAGCTGCAGGCCGTTGCGGATGTCGATGCCCGTCGGGCACACCACCACGCAGCGGTTGCAGTCGACGCAGTCGCCCGTGCCCTCGCGCTTGACCTTGCCGCGGGTGCGCGGCTCGCCGCGCTTGGCGTCGTAGCCGATGACGAGGGAGTCCGGATCGGTGAGCACCGACTGCAGCCGACCGTAGGGGCAGATCGCCACGCAGGTCTGCTCGCGGAACCACGCGAAGTTGAAGAACATCACCCCGGTCATCGCGACCATCCAGGCGAAGGCCTCGGGGCTCTGGGCGGGCCCGGCGACGATCATCGCCCAGAGGCTGCGGATCGGCGTGAAGTAGCCGAGGAAGACGTGCGCGACCGCGGTGGCCAGCGCGAGGTAGATGCTCCAGAGCAGCGCACGGCGCCACGCGCGGTCGAGGGTCCAGCCGGCGTCCGCACGCCGGTGGCGCTGCGCCGCGGGGCCCTCGATGAGGCGCTGGAGCGGACGGAACAGCGCCTCGAGGAACACCGTCTGCGGGCAGGCCCAGCCGCACCACATCCGGCCAGCGACGGCGGCGAGAGCGACCAGCCCGAAGCCGACGCCCGACAGGAGGAAGAACGCCAGCCAGAAGTCCTGGGCGTTGAACACCGAGCCGAAGAGGAAGAAGCGGCGCTGCGCGACATCGAGCAGCACCGCGGGCTTGTCGCCCACCGTCAGCCACGGGACGACCACGTATACGGCGAGGAGCGCCGCGAAGACCGCGGTGCGCCCGGTGTTGAAGCGCCCGCGTACGTCGGCCGGGTGGACGGTGGCGCGCGATCCGTCGCTGCGGATCGAGCTGCGCACCTCGACGATCGGGAGGTGGACGGCCATCGCCTCTACTGTACCCCTGCAGTCCCTTGCGGGGCCCGGCCGCCCGCGACGTTGGTGTCCCGGAGCGTGAGCACGAACGCGACGACGGACTGCACCCGGTCGAGCCCGAGCTGCGGCCCCCACGCGGGCATGCCCTTCGCGAGCACGCCCTCGTTGATGGTGCGCAGGATGGTGGTCGGGCGGCTGCCGTGCATCCACGCGCCGTCGGTGAGGTTTGGGCCGATGCCCCCGCCGCCGCTGGCCGCGTGGCAGGCCACGCAGCTCTGCGCGAACACGCCGCGGCCGGCCTGCACCGTCGCGGGGTCGCGGGAGAGGCTGATCAGCGCGTCGTCGGTCATGGCTCCGGCGCGGCGGGCGCGATCGGCGGCGGCGCGGCGGTCGGCAGCGACAGAGGTCTCGTAGCTCTGCGCGAGCGACGGCCCGGTGCGCAGCACCTCGTAGTGGAACCAGTAGAACACCGCGAACACCACGGCGCCGTAGAGGGTGACCAGCCACCAGTTGGGCAGGTGGTTGTCGTACTCCTCGATGCCGTCGTACTCGTGGACGACGCGGTCCTCGTACTCGGACCTCTGCGACTCAGCGGCCATGGGTCAACTCCGCCGCGCCGTCGAGCGGGAGCGCCGCCAGGGCGTCGAACTGCGACGGCCGCCGTCGCATGGTGCGCACCACGATCATCGCGAACACCGCGATGAACAGCAGGAGCGAGATCACGGGCAGCGCCAGCATGGGGTGGTTGGCGAAGAATTCTCGGTACATCGAACAGTGCTCCTAGTGCGCCGGGGTGGCGGCCTGGACGACCGCGGCGGTGTCGGGGTTGCCCTGCATCCGGCCGAGCCGCTGCAGGTACGCGATGAGGGCCACGGCCTCGCTGTCGGCGGCGACGCGTGCGCCGTTGGCGCGGAGGTCCTCGGCGATGGCGTTCGCCTCGGCGGTCGCGATCTGGCGCGCCGCGTTGATCTGCGCGGCGGGGTAGGGGACGCCCACCGTGCGCATCGCCTCGAGCTTGCCGGCCGTCGCCGAGAGGTCGACGCGCGCCGTGGCGAGGTGCGTGTACGCCGGCATGTTGGAGCCCGGCGAGGTCGAGCGGGGGTCGGCCAGGTGGCGCAGGTGCCAGAGGTTCGGGTAGCGCCCGCCCTCGCGGGCGAGGTCCGGCCCGGTGCGCTTCGAGCCCCACTGGAAGGGGTGGTCGAAGATGGACTCCTCCAGGCGCGAGGGCTCGCCGTAGCGGATCGTCTCGGCCCGCATCGGCCGGATCATCTGCGAGTGGCAGTTGTAGCAACCCTCGCGGATGTAAATGTCCCGGCCCTCGAGCTCGAGCGGGGTGTACGGCCGCGTGCGGACGGTGCGCGCCTCCTCGCGGTTGATCACCAGCGACGGGATGAGCTCCGCCACGCCGCCGACGAAGACCGCCAGCACGGTGAGCACGGTGAAGACCACCGCGCGCCCCTCGACCAGGCGGTGCCAGCTCGGGCCCTTGTCGTCGCTCGAGAGCTGCACCGCGATGACGCCCGCGACGGCCACGAAGAGCCCGATGCAGGCGAACAGCATGCTCGCGACGTTGGACATCACCGCGAGCGACATGAAGATCGTCACCACGATGGCGGTGAGCACCACCGGCGTGCCGAAGGCCACGCGCCACCAGGGCACGGTGTCTGGCGCGGGGACGGCGTCGACGACCATCGCCTCGCCGTCGGTGGCCTCGCCCGAGCGGGCGGTGCGCCAGAGGTTCCAGGCCATGAGGCAGAAGCCGCCGAGGTACATCGTGCCGCCGACGAGGCGGGTCCAGTACATCGGGCGGATCGCGATGAGGGTCTCGACGAAGTTCGGGTACGTGAGCGAGCCCTGGTCGTTGACCGCGCGCCACATGAGGCCCTGCGTGATGCCGCCGACCCACATCGAGATCACGTAGAGGAGGATCCCGACGGTGCCGACCCAGAAGTGGATGTCCGCGGCGGCCTTGGAGTGGAGCTTGGTGTTGTAGAGCCGCGGCACGAGCCAGTAGAAGAGCCCGGCGGCCATGAAGCCGTTCCAGCCGAGGGCGCCCTCGTGGACGTGGCCGACGATCCAGTCGGTGTAGTGGGCGAGGCCGTTGACCGACTTGATCGAGAGCAGCGGGCCCTCGAACGTCGCCATGCCGTAGAAGGTCACGGCGGCCACGAAGAACTTCAGCACCGGGTCGACGCGGACCTTGTCCCAGGCGCCGCGGAGCGTGAGCAGGCCGTTGAGCATGCCGCCCCAGCTCGGGGCCCAGAGCATGACCGAGAAGACCATCCCGAGGGTCTGCGCCCACTCCGGCAGGGCCGTGTAGAGCAGGTGGTGCGGCCCAGCCCAGATGTACACGAACACCAGCGCCCAGAAGTGGATCACCGAGAGGCGGTACGAGTAGACAGGCCTCCCCGCGGCCTTCGGGAGGAAGTAGTACATGATCCCGAGGACCGGGGTCGTGAGGAAGAACGCGACGGCGTTGTGGCCGTACCACCACTGGGTGAGCGCGTCCTGCACGCCGCCGAAGAGCGAGTAGCTCTTGAGCGGGCTCCACGGCATCGCGAGGTTGTTGACGATGTAGAGCATCGCCACGGTCACGATGGTCGCGATGTAGAACCACAGCGCGACGTAGAGGTGCTTCTCTCGCCGCTTCGCGAGGGTCCAG
>CAIOSS010000129.1 GCA_903860995.1 uncultured delta proteobacterium
ACACCCAGCTCATCCAGCTCACCGCCACCGTGACCGCCGAGGGTGGCCCCATCCCCCCGGGCGCGAAGCTGCTGTGGAAGGTGTTCGAGCCCGACAACCCGGCCAACACCTGGATGCGCCCCGACGCCGCGATGACCCCCAACGTGAACCGCCAGTGGGGCCCGCTGCTCGACGCGGGCGACTACTCGGGCGGCACCGTGAAGCGCGCCACCGGCCCGTCGGGCAACGACGCCGGAGGCACCTTCGACCACGACCCCGTCTGGGAGCAGGTGGGCCCCTACGCCCTCGACGCGCGCAACGCCTCCGTCGCGGCGACGGACATCGTCGGCGGCTAGAGCGCCGTCACCGCGGCGATGGACACCGCCACGCGCACGGCGCTGCGCACCAACGTGCAGTCGCTGGAGTTCGCGCGGGAGGAGCCCCCGGGGACGGCCCGCACGGTGCGCTTCAACGTGTACTCCGCCAGGCGCCTCGCGGGGCCGCCCGACCGCATCCAGCTGCGGCTCTACGCCAATGACGTCACGCCGGAGTTCGAGCCCAACGACGGCTCCATCGACGCGGCCTACAAGTCACAGATCTCGTACTACCCGCAGGGCAGGGTCGAGGGAGGCGCCTGGCACGCCGGCGGCTACCGCATCCCCAGCGCCGCGAAGGTGAAGGTGCACTCCGCCGAGGGCTCGCCCTATGTCTCCGGGACGAGCCCCGGGCTCAACGCCAAAGGGTCCGACGGCAAGGTGATCAACGGGAGCAACGGCAAGCCCGCGGACTACTTCGCCGGGCGCACCATCGTCTTCACGCAGCATCGCAAGCTCTACGACCCGAACGCGACGCCGCCGGGTCCGCGCGCCGGGTCGGGCGACAAGCTGCTCAGCATCATCATCCACGAGCTCGCGCACGCCTTCGGCACCCCCCACAAGTGCGGCAACTTCGACTTCCTCGTCCCCCGGACGAAGACCTGCTGCATGAACTACTACAACACCTGGGTCACGGCCCCCGACCACGCGCTCATCGCGGGCTTCGACAACATCATGGGCTTCGAGCTCTGCGGTCGGCACATCGGGTCGATCCGCCGCACGCACCTCGAAGACAACCCCGCCCTGGGGTGGAAGTGACATGAGCGACGACCTCCTCGCGCCGCTGGTCATCGACACCGAGGACGCCTAAACCCCCTGGGCGCCCCGGTGCACGTCGGCGTCACCCTCTCCCTCACCACGGCCGAGGCCATGGTGTGGGTGCCCCCCACGGGCCCGCTGCTCGCCCAGGAGCCCATCGAGCTTGGGCTGAGCTCGCTCGACGACGGCCGGGTGGTGTTCCCGCTCGCCCCCTTCAGCCCGCGGCCGCGCCACGACGACGCGCTCGCCGTCGCCCTCACCGGGAACAAGCCCCGCCGCGCCCTCGTCGACCTGTCCCCGTGGCTCCCGCCCGACCTCTCGCCGCCCTCCCCGCGTCCGCCCGAGCTCGACGCCCTCTTCCGCGACGACCCGGTGCGCTTCAACCGCGCGCTGCGACACCTGCTCGTCGAGGCCGCGCGGCTCGACACCTTCAACCTCTCCCTCCTCGACCGGCTCACCGGCGTGTACGCCCTCGACGGGGCGCTGCTCCAGGTCGAGCTGCGACGGATGCGCGGCGAGCTCGCGGCAGCCGAGGCCCTGGCCGACCGCGTGCGCGCCGATCACCCGGGCGGCGCCGCGGCCCTCGACGCCCTCGACCGCGACGAGGGCCCCATCGCCACGATGCGCGGGGCCATCACCGGCTGACGGGCCCTTTGGTCCCCGATCGTTGCCTTCCGCGCAACCCCGTGTTGCCCGGCGCGCCGATTGTGCAACCCCGGCGCGGCCGTATCATCCGTCGGTGATGAATCGTCGAACCCTCCTCGGTGCGATCGCCTCGGCGCCGGTGGTCGCAGCCTGCGACCGCACGCCGCAGGCGCTGATCGTCCCGCGAGAAACGAGGCTCCCCATGACCGAGAACGTCGTCCGCAACGTCGAGCCCCTGGGCTTCCCGTGGCGCACCCCCGACCCCTTCCTCTTCTGCGTCCACCACGACGACGCGTACCCCGCGGGCAACGCCGCCCTCGGGCCCGCGGTCTCCCTCGCGGGCCGCAACATCGGCAGCGATTTCGCCAACCGCGACGGCTGGAACATGTACCACGGCGACGTGGTGCCCGGCTTCCCGCAGCACCCGCACCGGGGCTTCGAGACCGTCACCGTCGTGCGCCAGGGTCTCATCGACCACTCCGACTCCCTCGGCGCGACGGCGCGCTACGGCGGCGGCGACACCCAGTGGCTCACCGCGGGGCGGGGCATCGTGCACGCGGAGATGTTCCCGCTGCTCTCACGCGAGTCGCCCAACCCCGCCGAGCTCTTCCAGATCTGGCTCAACCTCCCGGCGGCCGACTAGATGGTCGAACCGCACTTCACGATGCTCTGGCGCGACAGCATCCCGAGGCACACCGCCCTCGACGACGCGGGCAAGGCCACCGAGGTCACCGTCGTCGCGGGCAGCTACGGCGACCGCCGCGCCCCGGCGCCGCCGCCCCACTCGTGGGCCCACCGCCCCGACACCGAGGTCGCCATCTGGACCCTGAAGCTCGCCCCCGGCGCCCGCTTCACGCTCCCGCCGGTGGGGCGCGGCACCAACCGCACGCTCTACTTCTTCCGCGGCACCGGCCTGCGCGTGGGCGACCGCGACGTCGCCGCCCGCCACCTCGTCGAGCTGCGCGAGTCGCTCCCTGCGACGCTCGTCAACGGCCCCGACGAGTCCGAGGTGCTGCTGCTACAGGGCAAGGCCATCGGAGAGCCCGTCGCCCAGCACGGTCCCTTCGTGATGAACACCCGCGCGGAGATCCAGCAGGCCTTCTCGGACTACCAGCGCACCCGCTTCGGGGGCTGGCCCTGGCCCAGCGACGGCCCCGTGCACGGCCCCACCGGCGAGCGCTTCGCCCGCCACGCCGACGGCCGCATCGAGCGCGCCTGACCGTCAGCCCGCCCCCTCCTTCGGCTCCTTCGCCGCGTCGATCGCCTCGCGCACCTTGCGGGTGAGCGACACCGACGTGATGGGCTTCTGCAGGTGCAACCCGACCTGCGGCGCGGTCCACCGCTGCGACGCGGGCGACGACGACTGCGGCCGCACCCAGTGCGGAGCCCTGAGCGGCGGCCCGCTGACCCCGAGCGCGTGGCGACGGACGGTCACTGCTCCCGCGCGGCCACGGGTGCACCGAGCGCGACCCGCCCTAACCCCGTGGTGCGCTGCCTGGAGAACGGCCGCGACCGCGACTTCAGCCCATGCGTCGAAGCTCGCGCAGACCTCACCCCCGCGAGCGACGGTACGGGCGGCGGCGGCGGGTGCTCGGACAGCCGCCCGGAGAACTGCCACCCCTGCCGCAACGGCGGCACCTGCGGCTGGGTGCAGGACGTCTTCCTCGGCGGCTGACACCGCCCCCTCGACTGGGCGACTCTCCGCCGCGTCCCGTCTCCCGTTCTGCCACTCCTCAACGCTCCTCCACGAAGACCCCCCCCCCCAACGCCATGCAAGACACCCCGACGCCCGCCGCCCCCGTGAACCCCTTCGCCGAGCCCACCGCCCTCGGGCTGCTCGGTCTCGCGGTGGGCTGCGCCGCGCTCATCCCGATCGCCTTCGGGCACAGCCTCACGGTCGCGGGCTTCCGCACCGCGGCCTTCTATTGCCTCTACTTCGGCGCGGGGTGTCAGTTCCTCGCGGGGGTCATGGCGCTCGCCAACAAGAACCTCCTCGGCGGCACCCTCTTCACCACCTTCGCGTTCAACTGGCTGATGAACTACCAGACCCTCTCGGGCCTTGCCGAGGGTCGTATCCCCGACGCGGGCATCATCCTGAGCGTCGACGTGATCTTCCTCGTGATCTTCGTCGTGCTCACCTACGCGTTCGGCTTCTTCTCCAAGCTCCTGTTCGCGTTCCTGCTCGACATCGTGGTGCTCTTCTCCTGCCGCATCCTCAAGGAGCTCACCCACTCAACGGCCTTCGCCCTGCCCATCGGCCTCGCCACCGTCGCCCTCGCCGGCATCGCGCTCTACCTGGCCTTCGCCATCCTCGTGAACTCCGCCGCGGGCCGTCCCGTGTTCCCCGTCCCGGGCCCGCTCTTCAAGGCCGCCACTGCCGGCGCGACCCCCGCCGCCGCGCACTGACGCTCCGCCCCCCAATCATCGCGTCCCCCCCCCCCGCCCCCCGCCGTGACCTGCGGCGCTACTCGATCACATGCACCACGCCGGCCATGCCCGCGGCCGCATCGTTGCCGTGGAATTCACAGAATAGATAGCGATTTGGCGGAGCGCCACCGCGGTCGGGTGACAGCCCACCGCGAGGCCTCGGGCGCTTCGCCAAGGCGCGGTTGACCGAAGCCGCGGAGCCTCCGAGCGGCCGTCAGTCGTCTATGTGGGAAGAGGGTTGGCCATCGGCCCGCGCGTGCATCCGCGGCGGTGCATTCGGCCGCGCCACCAGCGACCGCGCCCTGTCGGCGCGACCTCGTGAGGGCTCCGGATGGGTGACCCGAGATCCGCCGTGGAGCCTATGGGTA
>CAIOSS010000130.1 GCA_903860995.1 uncultured delta proteobacterium
CCTCCGTGTACGGCATGCGCGGGAACGGCGTCTTGACGTCGAGGTTGTAGACGGACTTCATCGCCTGTGCGATCACCTTCTCGACCACGGCCAGTACGTCGTCCTGGTGCACGAAGGACATCTCGATGTCCACCTGGGTGAACTCGGGCTGCCGGTCGATGCGGAGGTCCTCGTCGCGGAAGCAGCGGGTGATCTGGAAGTACCGGTCGAAGCCGGCGACCATGTAGAGTTGCTTGAAGAGCTGCGGGCTCTCGGCGAGCGCGTAGAACTTCCCTGGGTGGATACGCGAGGGCACAAGGAAATTGCGCGCGCCGCCGGGCGTGTACTTCACCAGCACCGGCGTCTCGAGCTCGAGGAAGCCGTTCTCGTCGAGGTAGCGCCGGGCCGTCTGGTTCATCTTCGAGCGCGTGCGCAGCACCCGCTGGAGCTTCGGCCGACGCAGGTCGATGTACCGGAACGCCAGGCGCTTCTCCTCGCTGGTCGCCACGTCGTCGGCGATCTCGAAGGGGGGCGTCTCGCTCTTGTTGAACACGAAGGCCTCGTGCACGAGCACCTCGACCTCGCCCGTCGCCATCGACGGGTTGTGCATCGAGACGTCCTTGCCGAGCTTCTTCGAGAACTGCATCCCTCGGTCGCGCACGACCCCGCGGATGCCGACGACCCACTCGCCCTTCATCGTCGCCGCGAGCGCCGTCGCCTCGGGGTGCGCCTCAGGGTCGAAGACCAGCTGCGTGATGCCGTCGCGGTCGCGGAGGTCGACGAAGCGGAAGGCCCCGAAGTCGCGGGAGACCTGCACCCAACCGAACAGCACGACCTCGCTGCCGATGTCCTTCGCGCGGATTCCTCCGCACGAATGCGTACGCTTCAACTCGTCGATGAACCTGGCCACGACCGCTCTCCTTCACTGCCGCCATCACCGTGAAACGCGGCGGGCGGCGGCACCATACACCAATCATCCCAGCGTCGAGTCGCCGAGGGTGAGCACCGGCCCGGCGAGGGGCAGCTCCAGGGTGAAGCGCGTCCCCGAGGGGCCCGTGTCGACGGCCATCGAGCCCTGGTGCTCGGTGACGATGCGGTAGGCGATCGCGAGCCCGAGCCCGGTGCCGCCCCTGCCCTGTCGCGTGGTGACGTACGGCTCGTAGAGCCGGGGCATCACCGACTCGTCGATGCCGCCGCCGTTGTCCTCGACGGTGATCCGCAGCGTGCGCTCGCCCGGGTACTCCGCCGCGACGCGCACCCACGCGGGGCCGCGCGAGGGGTCCTGGGAGGCGCGCTCCTCGGCCGCGAACACGGCGTTGCCGACGAGGTTGATGAGCACCTGCGTGAGCTGGTCGCGGTCGGCCCGCAGCGCGGGGAGCTCGGCAGCGGGCTCGCAGCGCACCGTCGCGCCGGAGGCCCGGTGGAGGTCCGCCACGTGGCGCAGGAGCTCGGCGACGTCGACAGGCTCCGGGCGCGGCCGGGGCATGCGCGCGAACTGCGAGAACGCGTCGAGCAGCCGGCGGAGCCGCTCGACCTCCTCCAGCACGATGGCGGTCTCCTCGTCGAACATCTCCTCGAAGAGCGCCGGGTCGCGCCCGCGCACCTTGCGGAGGCTCTCCACCGCGAGGCGGATGGGCGTGAGCGGGTTCTTGATCTCGTGGGCCATCTGCCGGGCGATGTCGCGCCAGGCCGCGAGCCGCTCGGCCCGCCGCGAGCGCTTCTCGGCCACCGCGAGCGCCTCGGTCATCCCGTTGAAGGCGGTGACCAGTCGCCGGGCCTCCGGGTCGTCGGTGTAGTCGAGGGCCACGCGCACCCCGCGCTCGCCGTGGGCCACGCGCTCGGCCGCCTCGGCGAAGGGCGCGAGGGCCGACGGCCGAGGACGGAAGAGCACCCACGCCAGCCCGAGCACGCAGCCCAGCGAGCCCGCGGCCACCGGCGCGAGGTAGCCCCCCTCCAGCGCCGCCACGAAGGTGGCGCCGAGGGCGGGCAGCGTCGCGAGGGCGAGCGCGAGGACGCGGCCGCGCGGGGTCACCGGGCTACTTCTTGTAGAGGACTTCGAGGATGGCGGTGCGGCGCGAGGCGTGCTCGTCGAAGGTGACGACCTCGTCGTTGGCGAGCGACTCGTGCCCGTGCGAGCGGGCGTAGATGTAGTCGTTGCCCGGGTCGGGCTCAGGCTTGTTCCAGCACACCTTGAGCGCGAGCTCGGGCACGCCGAGCGCGAGCTCCTCGAGGATCATGTACCCGCGGTCGGCGGTGTTGTTGTGGTGGTAGTAGGCGCCGCGCAGCGAGGAGTAGTTCATGCTCTTCAGCGCGCCGTTGTGGCGGGTGTACTTCTTCCCCTTCTCGTCGACGGCGGTGTTCTCGCCGGAGTCCGGCCAGCAGGGGGTGTGATAGATGCCGAGCCCGAAGGTGCGCCCGGTGACGTGCACGCCCTTCGGGAGGTTCTTGGGGAGCACCAGGCCCGTCTTGCAGACGCCCATGAGGTTCTCCGTCCGGGTGCCGTGCCAGCCGGGGATCACCCCGGTCGCGCCGGGCTTCTTGGCGATGCTCGCGGCGTAGCTGTCGAAGGCCGACCTGCGCCCCTGCTGCTCGACCTTCCAGATCCGGCCCACCTTGAGCAGGTTGTAGAAGTTGGAGTTCTTCGGCGACTGGCCCTTATCGAACAGCTTCTGGATGTGCTTGTACTCGTCGCTCTTCGGGTCGAGGTGCGACACGTCGCACTTCAAGCCGTCGTACCAGACCTCCGTCGGGTCATCGAGCTCCGCCGCCGCCGAGAACACGTCGCGCTGGAGGAAGGCGTCGCGCAGCAGCGTGATGAACTTCCGCTGCTCGCCGATGCGCTCGTCGGAGTTGATGACGATGGCGTCGAGGTCGAGCTTCCCCTTCTTGCGCGCGCTGTCGATGTTGCGCGGGATGTTGGAGAGGTACTCGTTGGTGAGCTCGATGTAGTCGTTCTTGGTCGCCTTGACGGTGCCCTTCACCATCGCCTCGGCCTGCACCAGCAGGTCGGCGCCCTTGTCCAGCTGCCGGTCGGAGAGGTTGCCCAGCGGCGACTCCTTGGTCGCCCCCGCGCTCGACGAGAGGCCCGCGGCCACCGCCTGCCCGGTCGCCCCGTACATCAGCTTCAGCAGCGCCTCGACCTCGGGGTGGAACTCCTTGGTCCGCACCGCCTTCGCCTTGGGCTTAGCGTCGTCAACAGGCGCTACCTTCGCCGCCGTCTTCGACTTCTCCTCGTCGAGCGAGCGCATGTCGAGCTTCGTGTAGCCCTTGGCGACCTTCTCCTTGACCTTCTTGTCGAGGGCGCTCTTGGCGGCCGGGAGGGTGCTTGCGACCACCTCCTGCACCTGCCCCGCCTGCCCGACGCGGCCGTAGGTGAAGACCACCCGGAAGCTCCCGCCCTCGTCGAAGATCTGCGCCTTGTAGAACTTGTTCGACCCGAGCGACGTCGCCCCGGTCTTCTTCCCGGTGAGGTCGGTCCAATTGAGGGTGACCTCTTCGACCAGCTTGCCTGTGCTCATCCGATGACGCTCCGTGAAGGGGGGGGGTAGTTGGGGGTTGCTAGGCAAATCGGGATACCACCACCCCGAGGGCTCGCGCGAGGTCTCCCCGGAAAGCCGTAGGGGGGGGGCCCGACGCGCTTCGTTGACACCACCCCGCGGCCCCGGAGAGACTGCGGCCCGAACAAACCGCCGTAATTCCTGCGGCGGGTGAAGTCTTCGCAGGCAGCGCCCAAGGGCGCGGTTGGCGGAGGGGTTGAAGGGCCGATGTTGAAGCTCGTGATCTCCGACGACGAGGGCAAGACCATGGTCATCCCGCTCACCCGGGATGAACTCACCATCGGGCGGAAGGACGGCAACTCCATCCGGCTCACCGAGCGCAACGTCTCGCGACGGCACGCGCGCATCGTGAAGCGGGCGGAGGGCTTCTTCCTCGAAGACCTCGCCAGCTACAACGGCATCGTCATCAACGGCGCGCGCCTCGCCGAGGCGAAGCCCATGCGCGGCGGCGACCAGATCCTCATCGGCGACTACAAGCTCCAGGTGGTCGAGGAGGCGGGCAACCAGCCCACCCCGCCGCCCCCGGCGCCCCCGCCGGTGGCCTCCGAGCACGCCGCCCCGCTGCTCGCCGCGACCCCGTCGTCCGCGCCCGCCAACGGCGCCCCGGGCCTCGCGGCCCTCAACGACCCCTTGGCCCCTCCCCCCGTCGCGGCCGGCCCGGTGCCCGAGCACATCCGCGGCATGCGCGTGGTCTTCCTCGCCCCGGCGGGCGTCCCCGCCCCGGTGATGCTCGACCGGCTCCCGATGATCCTCGGGCGCAGCGAGTCGGCCGACATCGCGCTGGCCTTCAGCTCCATCTCCCGCGAGCACGCCCGCCTCTTCGTCGAGGACGAGAAGCTCTTCATCGAGGACATGGGGAGCTCCAACGGCGTCCAGGTCAACGGCGAGAAGCACCGCAAGAGCGAGCTCGCCGCGGGCGACATGGTGCAGCTCGGCGTGGTGGAGTTCCGCGTCGCGCGCCGCGGCGACAGCACCGTGGTCATCCAGCGCGCCGCCGCCGACGAGAAGGCCGCCGCGGGCAAGTCCAACAAGGGCCTCATCGCCGGCGTCGTCTTCGGCGGCGTCTGCCTCGGGCTCGCCGTGCTGCTCGTGGTGAGCAAGGGCAGCAGCCCCACCAACCCGCAGCCCGAGACCCCGACGACGAGCCCGCCCGCGCCCGCCGTCGTGGCCCCCGCCGTCGCGGCCCCTACGCCCACGGCCCCCGCTGCGGAGCCCCCGGCCGCCACGCCCGAGGCCGCCACTGCCCCGGTCGCGGCGCCGGAGCCCACGCCCCCCGCGCCCGATCCTGCGCC
>CAIOSS010000131.1 GCA_903860995.1 uncultured delta proteobacterium
ACGGTCGTGGCGTTGCTGGTCTCGCAGGCCCCGTCGACGGCGACGATGGTGCGGCAGACGCCCGCCGGGGAGCAGGAGAGCATCCCGTCGCAGCGCGGCTCGGTCGCGCGGCACGAGCCGCCGCCGGCGCCCGCAGCGACGCAGGTGCCCATCATCGCGCCCGTCGCGGCGAAGCACACGGAGCCCATCGCGCAGACGTTGGTCGCGCCGGTGGGGTCACACATCCCGCCGACGGCGACGGAGGCGATCTCGGTCACCGTGAGCTCGAAGTTGCCCTGCGGCACGAAGCCCATCCCGGCCGGCGGGGTGTACCCGGCGACGACGATGAAGATCGGCGTGCCCATCGCGGCGGGGGCCGCCGTGGTGAACGCCGAGGCGCGCGTGCGGGGGGCGGTGCCGTTGTCGTCGCTGCAGCCGAGGGCCGAGACGCCCGCGTCGCCGACCGCCGACGCGCACATCGGCTGCGCCCAGACGACCGTGTCGAACATCATGTCGGTGCCCATGTTGTCGGTGCTGATGCGAAGCCGGACGTTCGCGCGCGGGACGTAGCGGAACACCACCTCGTGGCCTGGGCTGCCGCAGGGGCCGCGCAGCGGGGCCATGGCGCCCACGCTGTTGTTGTTGCGGGTGATGCGCGTGACGTTGCCGGCGAGCGTGCCCATCGCGTTGAGGTCGACGACCGAGGCCGCGGAGCAGGGGTCGTACGGGGGACCGGCGTCGACGGCGGGGCGGTCGACGACGGACCCGGTGTCGGTGCGCGGTCCCGTGTCGCCGACCGGGCCGGTGTCCATGTTCGAGCCGGTGTCCGTGGCGTTGCCGCGGTCGGTGGGCGCGCCGGTGTCGACGGTGTTGCCGGCGTCAACCGGGCCGGTGTTGCCCGCGGGGTCGGAACACGCCGCCAGGCCGCTGCCAAGCGTGGCGAGAAGGAGTACCAGGGAACTTGAAGACCGCATCGCTACCTCGTGGTGTACATCGCGTCGCGGCACCCACCGCAACGTGCCAGGGCGGCGATGTCCCATGCCTGCGGCGTCGGGGTCAAGGTAGCCCGCGGGCGACTTCAGGCCGCTGGAGGCGACGGTGGGAAGACTGGAGGCGGGAGGCGGTGGGCCCTACTCGGCGTCGGCGGAGGACGGGGCGTCGACGGTGGGCTGAGCCTCGCCGCGGTCGGCGGCGCCGGGCTTCTGGTAGGGGATGCCCTGGAGGCGGCGCAGCGTGGTGACCGAGCGCCACTGGAGGTACGCCTTGTTGAATGCGACGGACTCCACCGGGTCGAGGAAGGGGTTCTTCGAGCCACTGAGGAAGACCAGGAAGAGCACCTGCTCGGCGACGCTGACCGGACACCCCTCCAGTCGGATGAACGCGTCGTCCTTGTGGCGACGGAGCTTCGCGAGCACCGAGGCCATCTTCACGAAGACGTCGTCGTGCTTCGCCTCGTGGGGATCCTTCGTCGCCCGGTCTTTGTACAGCGAGCGCAGCTGCACCACCTGATCCTGGATCGTGCCCTCCCACCGGGCGCAGTCGCCGATGAAG
>CAIOSS010000132.1 GCA_903860995.1 uncultured delta proteobacterium
CGCCCAAGTCCGTCGCTCCCTTGCGACCCTTGCGACCCTTGCGGTTCTCCTCCCAAGGCGCCCTGCTCAACCCGTCAGAACTCCTGCGATGCGGTACTAGTAGCCTGTCGGAGGGCTACATCCGGCGGACGGGCCGGGACGTGGCGTTGCTGGCGCGGCAGCTGGGGCAGATGCCGTAGAGCTCGTGGCGGTGCATGAGCAGCTCGAAGCCGTAGACGAGCGCGACGCGCTTCTGCTCCAGCTCGATGACGTCGTCCTCGAACTCCACGATGGTGCCGCACACGGTGCAGATCAGGTGGTCGTGGTGGTCGTCGCCGAGGAGCTCGAAGCGCGAGGCGCCGCCCTCGAAGTGGCGCTCGGCGACGATGCCGCTGTCCTGCAGCACGCGGAGCGTGCGGTACACGGTGGCGGCGCCGATGCGCGCGTCGCGGACGCGCACCTCGCGGAGGAGCTCCTCGGCTGTGATGTGCCGACCGATCGAGGCGAGCGTCTCGAGGATCAGCTCGCGCCGCGTCGAGCTCTTCAACTTGTTGCGTAGGACGTGATCGCGCAGCCGCGATCGGAGGTCCTCGACGTTGGGCGGGTTCACCACCGTGGCACCGTCGTCGAGGAGGGTGGGGCGCGTCAAGGTCGCGCGTCGACTCCGGGGCCCGCGGCCGCGTCGGAAGCCGCGCCGCCGTCCGCGACCGGCACTGGCGCGTCGGGGGCGTGGGCCATCCCGAGCGGCGCGACGCCGAGGGTGCGACGGACCGCGTTGGCGACGGAGCAGTCGTGGCCGCTCACCGAGGCCCCGTTGAGGGGGCGGGCTCGCGGCGGCGGCGTCGGCATCCCCGCCATCTGGAAGGGGATCACCCGCACGTCGTCCCCGACGGCGCGGGCGCGCAGCACGACGCGGCGGGCGGGAAGGTCGTAGACGTAGACCCGCGTGGCGCCGTCGACGGAGGCGCGGGCCTCGTCGACCGCGAGCACCAGGTAGCGTCGGCGCAGGTGGTCGAGGAGCACCCCGGTGTCGCGCCGCAGGCGGAAGATGAGGTCCTCGCGCAGGGCGTGGAGCCGCTCGGTCGAGCCGGCCCCGCGCACCGCGTCGACGAAGGACGGCAGCAGGAACGCGCCCTTGTCGAGGAGCTCCCGTGCAAACAGGCTCTCGACACCGAGGCACGCGCAGAGCTGGTCGGGGTAACGGTGCCGGAGCGACGCCGCGACCTCCGAGGCCACCCTCACCTCATGCACGCGCACGCGGCCGTAGAGCACGGGCGCGCGGCCCATATCCTGGACGCTGAGACCGGGGTCGCGCAGGTCGCCCGGGTACGGCCCGACGGCTTCGAGGGCCGTGGTCTCGATGAAGGTGCGGACGGCGCGGTAGTCCGGCCCGAGGCTGGCGGTGAGCACCGCGTGCTCGCGAAGCAGGCGCTCGCGCAGGAGCCGGGCCTCGCGGTCGCGCTTCATGCCCCAGACGAGTGGGAACGCGAGCACGACGGCGAGAACGGGCGCCCAGAAGCGCCATTTGATCTGCGGGAGGAAGGGGAGCTCTTGCCGGGGGATCATCCCCCGGTGTGAGCTGCCTGGCTCGTCGACCGGGGGATCAGGGGGGGAGGACATCGTAGGCCTCGCGGACGGTCAGTCCGTCGGCGCGTTGGCGTTGCCCTTGGTCACCGCGAAGTTGAGTCGCACGTAGCCCGCGGCGGCGCAGGTGCGGGCGATGGTCTTCACGATGTCCCAGTGCACGTGCCGGTCGATCTGGAACACCACGTCGCCCTCGAACTGGCGGTCGGGGTGGAGCACCGGGTACTCTCGCTTGGCCTGCTCGAGCCGCTCGAAGAGGCGGTCGATGCGGTCGCTCGATCCGGCGATCTCGCGCGGGGTGGTGATGCGCTGCCCGTCCATCATGATCGCCTGCTCGGAGATCGAGATGATGGGCGCGCTCGCGAGGTTGTCGGCGTTGTGGGTCTCGGGGATCTCGAGGCCCGCGCTCGACTGCACCTGCTGCTGCGAGCCGAACTGCGACAGGAGGAACACCACCGTGATGACGAGGAAGTCGATCATCGAGGTGAGGTTGAGGTCGGCGTTGACGGACTTGTGTCCGCCGCCCGCGACGCGCTTCTGCACGAACCGCAGCGGGATGTGGTGGAGGAGGCGCTTACCTGGCTTCGCGACGGGCATGTTTGGTTCCCTGCTTACCCTTACAGGAAGCGGATCGTGACCTCGCCGCGAGCGGCGCTGCCGTAGACCTCGTAGACGGTATCCATGACGGCGATGATCTCCGAGTACTCCACCGCGCCGTCAGGCTGGAGCCAGACCTCGCGGTTCTGCTGGTTGGCCTGACGCCGGGCTTCCAGCAGGGTCTTGAGCTCGGTGAAGCGCTGCGGGGTGCGCCCGATCTGGCGCATGTCCGCGGCGTTGACGCCGACCTGGAGACCCGTCGGTGAGATCTGGATCTTGAGCTGGTCCTGCTGCTCCGGGTTGGGGGGGGAGTCCGGGGCCGGCGCGCCGCGAGGCTGACTCGCCTGGACGGCCCCCGTCTGCACCCACACCGCGGTCATCAGGAGGAACGCGATGCAACAGATCAACAGGTCGATCATCGGGACCATGTTGACCGGGGCGTCGACGGACTTCTTGCCGCCCTTGCCGCCTGAATCGACTGAGACGCCACCCATGGCTGTGCTCCTTAACGTGCGGCCGGAGAGAGGATCAGGCGGCCTGCTGCCCGGAGCCCACGTTGATCTTCGAGCGGTTGTTCACCACGAGGTTGAGCACCTGGACGGTGGACTCGTTGATGTCGTCGACGATCTGCTGGGTCTTGCCGTTCAGGAGCGCGAACGCGATGAGGCCGAGGATGGCGATGATGAGACCGAACGCCGTGCAGTTCATCGCCTCGGAGATGCCGCCAGCGAGCAGCTCGGCCTTGCGGGCCGGGTCGATCGTGGGGCCGCCCTCGCCGCCGTGACCGCCCACCGCGCCGAAGGCTGCGATGAGGCCGGTGATGGTGCCGAGGAGGCCGGAGAGCATCGCGAGGTTGGAGAGCAGCGAGAGGTACGGGGTGCGGTGCTCGATCTTCGGGAGCTCGCGGAGCGCGCTCTCGTCCATGGCGGCCTGCACTTCGCCATCGGGGCGGTTCACCTTCATCAGGCCCGACTTCACGATGCGGGCGAGCGGCGCCTGGGCGCTGGAGCAGAGCTTGATGGCCCGGCCTACGTCACCCGCGAGGATGCACTTCTGGATGTTGGAGAGGAAGGCGTCCTTGTTGATGGACGACTTGAACAGGTACATCGATCGCTCGACGGTGATGGCGATCACGAACACCGCCCAGAAGACGATCGGCCACATGCCCCATCCGCCTTCCTTGAAGTGCTGACCCAGACTTTGCAACATCGCAGAATCCTCCTCAGAGCGTTGGAAATGCCGAGTGTCCCCGGGGTTGGTCGGTGGGTCGGCGTTTGGGGTGTATCCGTTGAACCGTTGCCGGTCGTGCGGTTCGTGTCTACACGACCCGTCGAGTCGTGTGCCACATGATTTCGCGTCGGCGAAAAGTTCGACCGCTCGCCATCGCCTGCCGACACTGTCTCTTGCACG
>CAIOSS010000133.1 GCA_903860995.1 uncultured delta proteobacterium
CCCCTCGGCGAGACCGGTGACTGCGAGCGCGAGTGGGTGCTCCCCTCGGAGGGCGAGACCGGTGACTGGATGGGTGGGCGGGTGCTCCCCTCGGCGAGACCGGTGACTGGATGGGTGGGCGGGTGCTCCCCTCGGCGAGACCGGTGACTGCGAGCGCGAGTGGGTGCTCCCCTCGGAGGGCGAGACCGGTGACTGGATGGGTGGGCGGGTGCTGCCCTCGATCGGAGAGGCTGCTTGCTGGCGAGGTGGGCGGGTGCTCCCCTCGATCGGGAGGCGTTGCTGGTCACCCCGTCGGGGCGACGGGCTCGGCGGGCTTCTTCGCGCGCTTCTTCGCGACGTAGCGGGCCTGGAGCCGCGGGACGTGCTTGCCCAGGTCGCGGCCCCAGCGGGCCCCGGCGATGCGCTCGAAGTAATCGTGCGTCTGCACCAGCAGCGTCCACAGGCGGTCGCGAAGCGCTACCGCGTTCTGCTGGTCGGCGGTGCGGGCGCTCGCGCGGCTGGCGCCGGCGGGGCGGACCTTCTGCACGATCTCGGTGCCCAGCGCCTTGGCGCGCTTGAGCTGCGCGGCGGTGACGGCGCTCCCTGCGCCGGTGAGCTCGCGGTTGGCGTGCAACGTGGCGAGGTCGATGAGGTCGGTGGCGGAGTCGACGGCGCCGCGACCACGCTCGATGCGGGCGACCTCCTCGGGGGAGCAACGACCCACCAGGGAGAGCGTGCGGGCGTTGGACAGGAGCAGCGCGCGCAGCGGCCGCGCCTCGGCCAGGAGGGCGAGCAGCTCGCCGGTGGTGCGCGGGTCGGCGGGCACGCGGCCCGCGGCGTAGATCACCGCCAGCGCGAGGGACTCGACGCCCTCGACGCGGGCCCAGTCGACGGCGAAGCCGGTGGCGTCGACGTCGGCGCGGGCGGCGAGCAGGGCGGCGCGGGCGGCGAGCATGTTGTGGTGCGCCAGGTGCGGGTCGGCGCCGAAGCGCAGCACCTCGTCGAGGCGCAGCGCCGCCGCGCGCCCGCGGTGGATCTGCACGGCGTCGAGGTTGCCCTCGATCACTGGGGCGAGGGGCTCGGCGACGAGGGACTTCACGGTCTTCTTCGGGGCGGCGGACGAAGGCTTCGTAGTGGTTGTCTTGACGGGTTTTGCCATTGGGGAAATGAGACCTCCGGCCGTCGATGCTAGATCGACCATCAAGGCGATCGGGAGCAAGAAAACACGGCGGGAATAGCCCACATCGCCCGACGCCTGGGTACTCCCTGGCGCAGGCGCCGGTTCGACCGCGGCGGCGTCGGCGAAGCTCCCCGGGACCCACTCATACCCCCGGGGAGCATCCCGTTGGATCCCCGGGACCCACTCATACCCCGTGGGGAGCATCCCGTTGGCTCGCATCGACCCATCGCACCCCCGTTGCGAGCAACCCGTTGGCTCCCCGGGACCCATGCACACCCTCCGGGAGCATCCCGCTGGCTTGCATCGACCCACTCACCCTCGTCGCGAGCAACCCGCGTTGCTGCGTCGGGCGCTGCGATACCCTCCGCGGCCATGACCGCAGTCCTGCCGAGCGACATCGACCGCCTCGAAGCCCACGAGACGCCCTCGGAGTACTCCGCGAAGTGCATGCGAGCCTTCGTCGAGAAGACCCGCGGGCAGATCGGCGCGGTGCTGGCGGCGATGACCGCGGCGGGCGAGGACGTGACGGCGGCGGAGGCGGCCCTCCCCTACGAGGCCGCCCTTCGGAGGAAGACCGGCTGACCCCGTGCGCTTCGTCCTCGACGAGAACATGAGCGTCGCCGTCGTGGCGGTGCTCGCGCAGCGCGGTCATGAGGTGCTCCATGTCCGAGACCACCTCGCGCTCGGCGCACCGGACGTGGAGGTCGCCGACCTCGTCGATCGAGGGGAGCATCCGCCCACTCATCCGGTTACCGCCTCGCCGATCGAGGGAAGCATCCGCCCGGGCC
>CAIOSS010000134.1 GCA_903860995.1 uncultured delta proteobacterium
CTGCGCGCTCTATTGACACTGCGGGGGGTCCTTACTAGCGTCCCGCGCGTTTCGCGGACCGGGCATCAACCCGCGCCGCGTCTCGTGAAGACACCGCCGCGGCGATGAAAGGGGGACAGAGCCCCCGAGAGACTCCGCGCGGTGACGGAAAGCGATCTTAGACCATGGCGTTCGAGCTCACTCCGGAGCGGCTGGCGATCTTCGAAGAGCTGCTGCCGAAGTACCCGACGAAGCAGGCCCTCTCGATCCCGCTGCTGCACATCTGCCAGGAGCAGCAGGGACACATCACCGACGAGGTGATCGGTTACGTCGCGAAGAAGCTCTCGTTGAGCACCGCGGACGTGAAGGGCGTCGTCACCTTCTACACGCTGTTCCAGCAGAAGCCGGTGGGGCGCAACGTCGTGTGGGTCTGCCGCACGCTCAGCTGCGAGCTCATGGGCGCGCGGGACATCACCCGGGCCCTGGAGGAGAAGCTCGACTGCCACGTCGGCGAGACCACCAAGGACGGCGAGTTCACGCTGCTCGAGGCCGAGTGCCTCGCGGCCTGCGGCGGCGGCCCGATGATCCAACTCAACGACGAGTATTTCGAGCACCTCACCCCCGAGAAGCTCGACGCGATCCTCGAAGGCGCCCGACGCAAGAAGGACGGCCGCTGCGCCGTGACCTTCTCCCCCATTGGCATCCGCGCCCGCAAGGAGCTGTAGACCCACCATGCCGGTCGAGAACCCCCGCATCCTCACCAAGAACTACGACACCCCCAACTCGTGGACCCTCGCGGCCTACGAGGCCTCCGGGGGCTACCAGGCGCTGCGCAAGGCGATCGCGATGGGCCCCGCGGCCATCCGCGAGGAGGTCAAGGCCGCCAACCTCCGCGGCCGCGGCGGCGCCGGCTTCGCGGCCGGCGTGAAGTGGTCGTTCCTGAAGACCCGCACCGACATGCCCAGCTACATCGCGGTCAACGCCGACGAGGGCGAGCCGGGCACCTTCAAGGACCGCACGCTGATGGAGAAGGACCCGCACCGCTGCGTGGAGGGCTTCATCATCGCGGCCTACGCGCTCGACGTGCACACGGTCTATTGCTACGTCCGCGGCGAGCTGGTGCTCGCCATCAAGCGCCTGGAGCAGGCCGTGCGCGAGGCCCGCGCCAAGGGCTACCTCGGCAACAAGGTGCTCGACCAGGACTTCAAGCTCGACATCGTCGTGCACTCCGGCGCCGGGGCATACATCTGCGGCGAGGAGACCTCGCTGCTCAACTCCCTTGAGGGCCTGCGCGGCGAGCCGCGGCTGAAGCCCCCGTTCCCCGCGGTGGTGGGCGCCTTCGGAGCGCCGACCATCGTCAACAACCTCGAGACCCTCGCCACGGTCCCCAGCATTGTGGAGATGGGCGGCGACGCCTTCTCGAAGCTCTCCCGGCTGCACCACATGAAGGACGGTGGCGTGCGGCTCTACGGGGTCTCCGGCCACGTCAACCGCCCCGGCGTGTACGAGGCCCCGGTGGGCATCACCCTCCGCGAGCTCATCGACGACCTCGGCGGCGGCGTGCGCACCGGGCACACCATCAAGGCCGTCATCCCCGGCGGCAGCAGCACCCCGGTGCTGCGCGAGAGCGACACCGTCCACGCCCCCGACGAGAAGCACCCGCTGCACGCGTGGCACGGCAAGAGCCACCTCGACGTGCCCATGGGCGTCGACACCATGCGCGGCCTCGGCACCATGCTCGGCACCTGCTGCGCCATCGTGATGGACGACACCACCTCGATGGTGCGCGCCGCGGAGAACCTCATGGTGTTCTACGCGCACGAGTCGTGCGGGCAGTGCACCCCGTGCCGCGAGGGCTGCGCCTGGATGGCGAAGCTCTGCCACAAGTTCGCCGACGGCACGGCCACGCAGGTCGACCTCGACACCCTCGCCGACGTCGCCAACAACATCATTGGCAACACCATCTGCGCGCTCGGCGACGGCGCGGCGATGCCCATGCTCGGGATCCTGAAGCTGTTCCGTAACGAGTTCGAGGCCGCGATCGGCAAGCCCGCGCCGCACCTCGGAGTGAGGGCCGCCTGATGCCTCCAGCTTCGATCCAGCAGCTCGTCGCGTTCGGGTTCTTCGCGGCCGTCGCCGTGGCGAGCGCCCTCGCGACCGTCATCATGCGCAACCCCATCCGCAACGCGGTCGGGCTCTTCGTGCACGTCCTCTCGCTCGCGGGGCTCTACATCAGTCTCTCGGCGCACTTCCTCACCGCGGTGCAGCTCATCGTGTACGTCGGCGCCGTCGTGGTGCTCTTCGTCTTCGTGATCATGCTCCTCGGCCCGGCCTCCGAGGCGCCCACCGACGCCGCGGGGCGGCTCCCCCGGGCCATCGGCGCGGGCTCCATGGTCGCCGCGGGGCTCTTCCTCGCCAGCGTAGTGAAGGACCTGCACCCCGACCGCGTCGCCAACCCGCCGGGCTTCGGCACCCTCGAGTCCGTCGGGCGCGAGCTCTTCGGCCCGGCGATGATCCCCTTCGAGATGGCCTCGGTGCTCCTCACCGCCGCCATCGTCGGGGCCTTCGCGGTCGCCCGCAGCCACCACGGCAAGGTCTCCATGACCACCGGCGAGCCCGCCGACGGGAGCCACCGATGATCATCCACCTCGGCCACTACATGGCCCTCTCGTGCGTGCTCTTCAGCATCGGCGCGGCGGGCTTCCTCTTCCGGCGCAACGTGCTCATCTCGCTGATGAGCATCGAGCTCATGATGAACGCGGTGAACCTCACCTTCATCGCCGCCAACCGCTGGCAGTCGGCGGTCCCCTCGGCCGACGGCACCGCCGCCCCGGTGATTCCCCACCACGGTCACATCTTCACGTTCTTCGTCATCGCGGTCGCCGCCGCGGAGGCAGCCGTCGGGCTCGCGATCGTCCTGGCGTTCTATCGCCTCCGGAAGACCGTACGCACCGACGCTGCCGACATGCTCCGGGGATAAGAGCCCACAGCCATGAACCACATTGATTTCGGTCAGCTGCTCACGGCCGCGCCGGACCACTACAACCTCCTCGGTTGGATCGTCCTGCTCCCCCTCCTTGGTGCGATCATCAACGGCATCTGGGGCCAGCGCATCGGCCGGCAGGGCGTGTACATCGCGGCGATCTCCGCCGTCGGCATGTCCTTCCTGCTCTCGATCCTGGCCTTCCTGGCGCTGCTCAAGGCGGGCAACAACGCCGCCGCGCACGTCGCGCTGGAGGCGGGCCAGCCGCACCACTACGTCAGCCTGAGCTTCCGCGCCTGGGACTGGTTCATCGCGCCCATCGGGCCCTCCGCGGTGGAGATGATCCCGGTGCGCTACCTCGTCGACCCGCTCTCGGGCGTGATGCTGCTGGTGGTGACGGGGGTGGGCACGCTCATCCACGTCTACTCGGCGGGGTACATGTCCCACGACCCGGGCTTCGCGCGCTTCTTCGCCTACCTCAACCTGTTCATCTTCGCGATGCTGAACCTCATCCTGGGCGACAGCCTGGTGACGATGTTCCTGGGCTGGGAGGGCGTCGGCCTCGCGTCGTACCTGCTCATCGGGTTCTGGTACACGAACAACGACTACGCCACCGCGGGGCGCAAGGCCTTCATCGTCAACCGCATCGGCGACGCGGGCCTCATCCTCGGCATGAGCATCCTCGCCTGGAAGGGCGGGAGCTACCAGTTCGAGACCCTCCGCGCGCACCTCCACGAAGAGACCTTCATCAACGCGCTGCACGAGCGCACCGGCCTCGGCCGCTTCCTGGTCGACGCCGTCCCCGGCCTCGCCGGCTCCGCGCGCCTCGGCACCTTCGTCAGCTCCATCGACTTCTCCTGGGGCGGCGCCGCGTGCCTGCTGCTCTTCATCGGCTGCTGCGGCAAGAGCGCGCAGTTTCCGCTCTACGTCTGGCTCCCCGACGCGATGGCCGGCCCCACCCCGGTCTCGGCGCTCATCCACGCCGCCACGATGGTCACCGCGGGCATCTACCTGCTCTGCCGACTGTCGTTCCTCTACACGCACTTCTCGACGGTGCTGAGCATCATCGCGCTCGTCGGCGCCTTCACCGCCCTCTTCGCGGCCACCATCGCGGTCACGCAGGTGGAGCTGAAGAAGGTGCTCGCGTACTCCACCGTGTCGCAGCTCGGCTTCATGTTCATGGGCTGCGGCGTCGGGGCCTTCAGCGCGGGCTTCTTCCACGTGTTCACCCACGCGTTCTTCAAGGCCTGCCTCTTCCTGGGGGCCGGCGCCGTGATGCACGCCTGCGGCGACCGCCAGGACATCCGCCAGCTCGGCGGCCTGAAGAAGTACCTCCCGAACATCACGCTCCCCATGGCCGTCGCGACGCTCGCCATCATCGGCACGCCGCTCACCTCCGGGTTCTTCTCCAAGGACGAGATCCTCTTCCGCGCGCTGTCCAACCCCTTCGCGCCGACGGTCGGGAAGATCGTGTTCGCGATGGGCCTCGCCGCCGCGACCCTCACGGCCTTCTACATGTGCCGCATGATGATCATCGCCTTCGACGGCGAGGGTCCCCGCTACCACGACCCCGACAAGGTCGCGCACGCGCACGACGACCACGGTCACGGCCACGGCGATCCCAACGCGCTCCCCTCCGAGCACGGGATCGACATGAAGCTCATGATCGCCCCGCTGTACGTGCTGGCGGCGCTCGCCATCCTGGTGGGCGGCCTCGGCCTGCCCCACGCGTGGACCGGCAGCGAGGGCATCCTTCCCCGCTTCCTCGAGCCCGCCGTCGCCGACGTGCTGCAAACCCGCAGCGCCGAGGTCGTGCACCACGTCCACTCCTTCGAGTGGCCCGCCATGATCGCCGGCGTCCTCTCATGGATCACCGGCACCGGCCTCGCGTTCTGGGTCTACAAGCTCCAGAAGGGCGAGCCCGCCGACAAGGTCGCCGCCGCCGCGCCGGGCCTCTACCGCCTGGTCTTCGACAAGTGGCGCGTCGACGAGCTCTACGACGCCACCATCCTCCGCCTTGTACGCGGCGCCGCCATCTTCGCCGCGGGCTTCGACCGCTACGTGGTCGACGGCCTGGTCAACCTGGTGGGCACCATGGCCATGGGCTTCGGGCGCATCATCAAGCCCATCCAGACGGGCGCCATCCAGGTGTACGGCGCCTTCGTCGGCGTCGGCACCCTCGCGCTGATCATCTGGGCGACCCTCATGCCCGCGGTGTCCATCGCGAGCCGCCCGGGCGCCGGGCCGGTCACCTTCGAGGCCAGCGGCGGGCCGGGGTACACGTACCGCTGGGCCTTCTACGACCCCGACCCCCGCCCCGAGGCCAGCCAGCTCGACCAGCGCTGCCCGGTCAACCGCGCCACCGAGGCGCTCGTGCGCGCCGAGGCGCCGTCCATGGCGACGCAGCGCACCGAGACCATCGCGACCCCGCGCTGCGCCGTCGTCGAGGCGACCAACGCCTTCGGCCGCCGCGCCTACGCCCGAACCCTCGTGCTGCCGCAGGGCGCCGACCAACCCGCAGTCAACCCGCAAGGTCGCTGAAGCCACCCCATGGATTCCACTCAAACGACGCGGCACCTGCTCTCGGTGCTCATCTGGTTCCCGGCCGTGGCCGCCCTGTTCGCGCTCTTCATCCCGCGGCAGGCCCCGAAGGTCCTGCGCGCGTACGGCGTGGGCGTCGGGCTCTTCCTCTTCGGGCAGTCGCTGCAGCTCCTGGTGGGCTCCACCCACTCGGTGCAGTCGCGCACCTTCCGCTACGTCGAGAACGTCGAGTGGATCCCCAGCTTCGGGATCCGCTACCACCTCGGCGTGGACGGGATCTCCCTCTGGCTGATCCTGCTCACCACCTTCCTCACGCCGCTGACGCTCTACGTCTCCTTCGGCGCGATCCGTAACAAGCAGAAGGAGTTCATCGCCGCGATGCTCTTCCTGCAGAGCGCGATGATCGGGGCCTTCGTCGCCCTCGACCTCTTCCTCTTCTATACGTTCTGGGAGCTGATGCTGGTGCCGATGTTCCTCATCATCGGCGTGTTCGGGGGCAAGAACTCCGTCTACGCCGCGGTGAAGTTCTTCATCTACACCTTCGCGGGCTCGGTCTTCATGCTGCTCGCGATCCTGTACATGGTCGCCCAGTACAAGACCCTCACCGGGCACTACTCCTTCGACTATCAAGACCTCATGCGCCTCGGGTTCCCCGTGAGCACCGAGCGCATGCTCTTCGCGGCCTTCACGCTGGCCTTCGCCATCAAGGTCCCGATGTGGCCGGTGCACACCTGGCTGCCCGACGCCCACACCGAGGCGCCCACCGGCGGCTCGATGATCCTCGCGGCCATCATGCTGAAGCTCGGCACCTACGGGTTCCTGCGCTTCAGCCTCGGGCTCTTCCCCCTCGCGGGCCACTGGATCGGCCCGACGGTCGCCCTCTTCGCCTGCATCGGGATCATCTACGGCGCCCTCGCGGCGTGGCGGCAGTACGACTTCAAGCGCCTCGTGGCCTACTCCTCGGTGAGCCACCTCGGCTTCGTGATGCTCGGCCTCTCGTCGCGCTCCCCCACGGGCGTCTCCGGCGCCATCCTCCAGATGGTCAACCACGGCATCTCCACCGGCGCGCTCTTCCTCCTGGTGGGCGTGCTCTACGACCGCCGCCACACCCGCGACGTCGCGGAGTTCGGCGGGCTCGCCAAGGTGATGCCCTGGTACGCGGCCGTGTTCGTTCTGGTCACCATGAGCTCCATCGGGCTCCCGGGCACCAACGGCTTCATCGGCGAGTTCCTGATCATCACCGGGAGCTTCAGCGCCGACCTGCTGCGCTGGTCGTACCACTGCGTCGGCGCCGACTGCGAGGTCGCGCAGATCGGCCCGTGGTTCGCGCTGCTCGCCGTGAGCGGGGTCATCCTCGGCGCGGTCTACATGCTCGACGTGACCCAGAAGGTCTTCTTCGGCGCGGCGACCAACCCGAAGAACCGCGACCTCACGGACCTCAACAGCCGCGAGTGGGCCGGCCTCGCCCCGCTCGTCGTCGCCATCTTCGCGCTGGGCCTCTTCCCCATGTACTTCCGCGACCGGATCGACCCCTCGGTGCGCTCCTTCCTCGCGGTGTACAACAGCAAGCGCGAGGCGCTGCGCGACGGCGGCGGCGCGCACCTCACCCCGTGGCTCCTCGAAGAGGCCGCGACCACCCCGCCGGTGACCGACCCCGGCAACGGCCTGCCTCCTCCGGCCGTGCCCGAGGCGGTGCCCCACGCCGCCCGCGCCCAGCGTTCGAACGACCTCCTGGTCGCCCAGGGAAACTAAGCCGTGAACTTCCTGCTGGTCCTCGCCCCGATTCTCACCCTCGCCGCCGGCGGGGTGGTCCTCATGATGCTCGACGCCTTCCAGAAGGAAGACGGCCAGCTCGCGATGCCCACGGCGCTGCTCCACTTCGTGGCCGCGGCCGCCGCCCTCGCCCTCTGGCAGCGCGGCATCCCCGCGGACGGCGCCGCCCTCGTCGCCCCGTGGCTCACCGTCGATCGCACGGGGCTCTTCCTCGCCGCGGTCATCTCCGTCGGCGGCGCGCTCGCGTCGCTCCTCGCGGGCGGTTACCTCGCCGAGCACAAGATGGATCGCGGCGAGTACTACCCCCTCGTCGCGTTCTCCTCCGCGGGCGCCATCATGCTCGCGCAGTCGGGTGACACGCTCACCCTCTTCCTCGGCCTCGAGACCATGTCCCTCGGCGTCTACGCCCTCACCGGCTTCCGCCGCAGCAGCGCCCGCTCCGCCGAGGCGGCGCTCAAGTACTTCCTGCTCGGCTCGTTCGCGGCCGCGCTGCTCCTCTTCGGCGCCGCGCTGCTCTACGCCGTCACCGGGCACACCGACTACGCCGGCATCGCCCAGGGCCTGCGCCCCACCGCCGAGCTCCCGTCCGACCTCGTGGCCCGCGCCGCCGAGGAGACCCTCCGCGCCGTCCACACCCGCATCTCCATCTTCGCGATGGTGCTCATCCTCGTGGGCCTCGCCTTCAAGATCGGCGCGGTGCCCTTCCACATGTGGACGCCCGACGCCTACGAGGGCGCCCCCACCTCGACCACCGCGTACATGAGCGTCGTCGTGAAGGCCGCGGCCTTCGGCGCCTTCATGCGCATCATGCTCACCGTCTTCGGCGACGTGGGCAGCGCCAGCGGCACCGCCGGCTGGCCCGCCATCCTCGCCTGGATCGCTGTCCTCACGATGACCGTCGGCAACCTCATGGCCCTCACGCAGACGAGCGTGAAGCGCATGCTGGCGTACAGCTCCATCGCGCACGCGGGCTACATCCTGCTGGGCGTGCTGACGGCGCCCCGCGACGGCGTCGGCGTCACGGCGCAGGCCTCGGTGCTCTTCTACCTGGCCGGCTACGCGGTCACCAACGTGGGCGTCTTCGCGGCCCTCGCCCTCGCCGGACGCCGCGGCGCCGAGGCCGTGAGCTTCGACGACCTCGCGGGCTACGCGCGTCGCCACCCGGCCGCGGGCTTCGCGCTGGCGTTCTTCCTCCTGTCGCTCACCGGCATCCCCCCGACGGTGGGCTTCTTCGCGAAGTTCTACGTGGTGCGGGCCACGCTCGACGCGGGCTACACCACCCTGGCCATCATCGCGATGCTCAACAGCGCCGTGTCGGCCTACTACTACCTCGGCGTGCTGGTGAAGATGTACATGCGCGAACCCTCCCCGGGCGCCGCGCAGGCCGCGCCCAACAAGTCCTTCTACATCGTGTTCACCATCCTGGTGTCGGCCGCCCTGGTGCTGCACATGGGCATGAGCCCGGGCCGCTGGCTGGGCCTCGCCACCGAGGCCGTCACCCCCGCCGCCGCTCCGACCGCCGCGCCCTGACGCGGCGCCCCGCGAGCGGCGGGGTCCATCGGGTCGTCCCGTGCCGGGCGTCGCCGCTACCTCCGATCGCCATCGTCCCACCCGTCGTTGCTCGCGCGGTCGCTCCCCCGGCCGCGCCGCCCGCGCTGCCAGCGCATCAGAAGCCGTGGCTCCGGCGTGTACAGGACCCCGCCGAGATGTGTAGAAGCGATCGGCTTCCAACCCGCGGGCACCAGCAACGGCACGCTCCGTGGAGGACTCCTCCCCATGACGCACCTGTTTTGTAGCGATTTCCGGCGTTCGGGTCTCGGCGTCACCCTCGCGCTGTCAACCTGGTTGGCGGTCGCGGGGTGCAATCGCCCCACCCCCGAGCCCACGCGCCCTGCGCCCGCGGCGAGTGATGCGCCCACGGCCGCGGCCCGTCCGAACGCCCCGCGGCCCGTCGGTCCCACCGGCGCGGTCGAGGGCGTCGTGCGCCTCACCGGGTCGGTGCCTCCGCCGCGGCCGGTGGTCATCGACGCCGACGTCGCGCGCATGCGCGGCTGCGCCGAGAGCGCCCGCGGCTACTACGCCAGCCCCTTCGGCATCACGGCGCCGGGGCCGCTGCCCGCGGCGCTGGTGAGCGTCGACACCCGCGGGCTCCCGGCGCCTCCCGCGCGGCGGC
>CAIOSS010000135.1 GCA_903860995.1 uncultured delta proteobacterium
ATCACCTGCTCCTGGTAGACAATGACGCCGTAGGTCGACTCCAGCACCTCCTTCAGGCTGTCGTGCGGATAGACGATCTTCGCGCGGCCGTTCTTGCGGGCGACGAAGTCCTCGACCATGCCCGACCCGAGGGGCCCCGGGCGGTAGAGGGCCACCGCGGCGATGATGTCCTCGAAGCAGTCGGGCTTGAGCTCCTTGAAGAGCTTCTGCATCCCCGACGACTCCAGCTGGAACACGCCCGTGGTCTCCCCCGACGCGAGCAGGTCGAAGGTCTCCTTGGCCTTCCGGGCCTTCTCGGGGTCCGGGTCCTTGGGCTCCAGCGGGATGTCGTCGACGTTGAAGGGCTCACCGCCCTTCTCCTCCCGGGCGATCTCGTCGGGGCGCTTGCGGATCATCGCCACGGCGAAGTCGAGCACCGTCAGGGTGGTGAGCCCGAGGAAGTCGAACTTCACCAGGCCCGCGGCCTCGACCTCGTCCTTCGCGTACTGCGTGACGGCGAACTGCCCGGTGCCGCGGAAGACGGGCACGGTGTTCCAGAGCGGGCCCTCGGAGATCACGATGCCGGCGGCGTGCATGCCCGCGTGCCGGTTGAGGTTCTCCAGCTTCATGGCCATGTCGATGGTGGCCCGCGAGGCGGGCTCGGTGTCGTACTTGGCCTTGAGCTTGGGCTCCTTCTCCATCGCCTCCTTGAGGGTGACGGTCTTGCCCAGCACGGGGTCGGGCACGAGCGACGCGATGGCGTTCACGTCGGCGAGCGGCATGCCCATGACGCGCCCCACGTCGCGCACGCAGCTCTTGGCCTTGAGCACCTGGAAGGTGGCGATCTGGCCCACCGAGTCGGCGCCGTACTTGTTGCGCACCTAGTCGATGACGCGCCCGCGCTTGAGCATGCAGAAGTCGACGTCGAAGTCGGGCATCGAGACGCGCTCGGGGTTGAGAAAGCGCTCGAAGAGCAGATCGTAGGGGATGGGGTCGATGTCCGTGATGCCGAGGGCGTAGGCGACGAGCGAGCCGGCGCCCGAGCCGCGCCCCGGGCCCACCGGGACGCCGTTGGCCTTCCCCCAGTTGATGAAGTCCTGGACGATGAGGAAGTACCCCGGAAACTTCATCCCGCAGATGACCTTGATCTCCACCTCCAGGCGCTCGCGGTACTTGTTGGGGTCGACGCGCTTGGCCTGCTTGCGAAAGCTCGCGAAGCGCTTCTCCAAGCCGCCGCGGCAGAGCCCCGCGAAGTAGTCGTCGATGGCCTCGACGACCTTGCCGTCCACGTCGCGGAAGTTGGGCAGCACGGGCTTGCCGAGCTCCAGCTTCAGCTTGCACATCTCCGCGATGCGCACCGAGTTGGCGAGCGCCCCCGGCACGTCGCCGAAGACCTCCGCCATCTCCCGCGGGCTCTTCAGGAACATCTCCTCGGACTGCATCCCCGACTGCTCGGCCTCGTCGAGGCTCATGCCCGCCGCGATGCACGTGAGCGCCCGCTGCGCGCCCGCGTCGTCGCGCTTGAGATAGTGCGCGTCGTTGCTGGCCACCACCGGCAGGTCGAGCTCCTTCGCGAGCTCGAGCAGGCAGCGGTTGAGCGGGCTCTGCTCCAGCAGCCCGTGGTCTTGCAGCTCGATGAAGAGGTGCCCCGGGTCGAGCATCTCCTTCAGCGTCCCGAGGGTGGCCCGCGCCACATCCGGCGAGTGCTGCAACAGGCCCTGGGGCACCAGGCCGCCCAGGCAGCCCGTCATCACCACCAGCCCCCTGGCGTGGCGAGAGAGCACCTCCAGGTCGGTCTGCGCCTGCACCCCTTCGGGGACGTCGAGCCAGGCGCGCGAGACCAGCGCGATGAGGTTGCGATAGCCCTGCTCCGACGAGGCCAGCATCGGCAGGTGGTAGCTGCGGTGGAGCCCGTGCTTGTCCGGGCGGTCGCCCGGAAACGCGTGCCCCAGCGCCACCTCGCAGCCGAGGATCGGCTGGATCCCTGCGGCGTTGGCCTTCTGATAGAAGTCGATCGCGCCGTGCATGTTGCCGTGATCGGTGAGGGCCACCGCCGGCATGCCCAGCTCCTTCACCCGAGAGCAGAGTTCCTTCACCCGGATGGCGCCCTCCAGCATCGAGTACTGGGAGTGGACATGGAGGTGCACGAACTCGGGCTCTGACATCCGTGTCGCGGTAGCACGCGGCCCTGTTCGACCCAACTTCCCCGCGTCAAAACACCGCGTCATGACTGCCGCTGAAGCGACGTCATCCGCTAGTTGAACGGGCGTCAGTTTCGATGCTAGAGAGCCGAGCGCGTCGTCGGGTGCTCACGGCCTGCGCGGCGTGCCGCCATCAGGAAGCGTCTTGCTTTCCCGATGGGCCGCACGCCCAGCGCGTGCGTGCTCCGCGGGCACTTCAACCATCGTAGAGGAGTTCGACACATGGCACGTTCGACGAAGATCCTGTTCCCCCTCGTTGCTCTCGGTCTGCTCACCGGCCTCACCGCCGGCTGCGGCGACGA
>CAIOSS010000136.1 GCA_903860995.1 uncultured delta proteobacterium
GCCCCGCCGCCCCCGCCAGCGCCTGCACGTGCGCGCCCGCCGCCGCGGCCACCGCGTCGCCCGTCGCCGCGTCCGCGCCGAACACCTTCACGCTCGCCGACCGCAGCCCCGCGGCCACCGCGCCGCGCGCGAATCCGCCGTACACGAACCGCCGCCCGTTGCTCACCACCGCCACCGCGCGCCCGTCGTCGCCCCGCGCCCGTTTTACCAGATCGATAAAATTCGGGTGCAGCGTCGGCTCCCGACCCGCGAGCACCACGGTCCGGGCGCCCGTAGCCCGCGCCACATCGACGCGCGCCGCCAGCGAGGCGCCGTCGTCCGGCAGCCAGACGTCCCGGTTGGCGCACCCGGCGCACCCGTTGTTGCACCCACCCCCAAAGCGCACCACCGCCGCCCGCGCCGTCACCCCCTGGCGCGGCGCGCCTGCCCCGCGCGGTCCGCACAGCCCGGCGAGGGCGTCCCGCAGCGCGAGCACCCCGGCCTGCGCGCGCGCCACCGCCCCGTCGACGTCGCCCGCCGGGAGGCCGCCCGCGTAGGCGGCCACCGCGGCCAGCTGGGAGAGCTCGGTCTCCGGGCCGAGGGTCTCCCGCAGCCACAGCGTGAGCGCGTAGGCCACTCGCGCGCGAGCGTCGAGGAAGCGCCACGGGCGCTCGGGGTTGTACCCCTTGCGATCGCCCGCGCCGCGGTCGTCGCCCTCCCAGCGCTCGGCGAGCGCGCCGTCCCGCGCGGCCGCGTGGAAGAGCGGCAGGTCCCGATAGAGCCGCAGCCGGTTGCGACCGACCTCATGGAACATCTCCCCGAGCCCCTTCGCCCGCATCACCGCGACGCTCTCCGCGAGCTCCTCGGGGCGGGTCCACGGGTCCCACAGGATCATGCTGTGACCGCGCGCCCGCGCGTAGTGGAAGACCCCCGGGTGCTCCCGCGCGAGGGCCCGCATCGCATCCACGGCCGCCACGCTCTCGTCGACGGTGACGCCCTTGTTGAAGCGGGCTAGCACGTCGTCCGAGAAGGCCTCGAAGCCCGAGAGGTACAGCTCCACGGAGTGCCCGATCTCCCGGGCCACCTCCACCACCTCGCGCACCCGCTGGCGCTCGCGGACGAAGGTGTCGACCCGCGCCGCGAAGAGCCAGCGCATCGGGCGCACCCCGCGCGCCGCCGCCGCTCGCAGGAGCGCCGCGAGGTAGCGCACCGCGTGCTGGTCGCTCAGCACGAACTCCTCCACGGACGGGTCGTGCGCGCTCCAGAACGCCGCCTGCCCGGCCACGTCGTCGATGACCCGCGCGTCCGGCCGCCGCTCGTAGTCCCCACCCAGGTCGCAGAACGCGCAGCCCAGCCGCGCGACGGACCCGTCCGTCGGGAGGTCCACCCCCGCGAAGAACGGCTGCGCCGCCGGGTCGGTCCCGTAGGGGCAGCCGACGTTGCCGAAGAGCGTGCGCCGCACCGCCCGCGGCGGGGAGTCGAGGGAGACCACCTCCTGCTCCACCAGCGCCTCGAACTCCCTGTGCGCGCCGCCCTCCTCCTCGAGCAGCGGCGCCCCCGCGCGGAGCGCGTCGCCCACCAGCCTCGCCACGCCCGGCACCGCGGCCGGGTCCCCGCCGTCCAGCCACGCCCGCAGCCACGCCTCGAACGCGCCCGCGATGCGCGGCAGCGAGGGGGCGCGCCGGGTCGCGCCGCGGCGCAGCATCCCCGGCATCGCGCCGACCACCCAGTCCACGCCCGCCACCGGGTCGAACGAATCCCCTCGCGCCACGAACACACAGCACCGCCCGGGCCCCGCGTCCGCCCATGCCCGCAGCACCTCCGGGTGGATCACCCGGTCGAGCACCACGACCTGCGCGCCGCACCCGTCGAGCCACGCCCGCCAGCGCCGCGTGACCTCGGCGTCCCGCACCGCGTCGCGACCGTCATAATAGACCCGCACCAATCGCGCGTCGCAGCCCAGTGCCCGCGCCCGCGCCCCGAGGTGCGCCAGCAGGGTGTCCGGGAAGAACCCCTCTCGGGCCTCGCCGTAGAGCAGCCCGAAGGCGACCACCGCGCTCACGCGCCGACCCGCAGCGGGCGAAGCTCCTCGGCGCCATACAGGGCTAGATACCCGCGCCGCACCCCGTAGCAGCGCCCTCGGAGCGCGCACCCCTCGCACGCGGGCGGGTGCACGAACTCCCCACCGTCATAGCCCTCCGGGATCTCGGCAGTGGCGTCCGTCTGGGCCTCGGCGGAGACGAGGCAGAGCGGGACGCCGCACATCGACGCGAAGCCGCCGCAGGGGACGCCCAGCGAGCGCGCCTCCCGCGCGGCGGCCTCCATCGAGGGCAGCACGTCCCGATACCGCGGGATCAGCTCCACGTCGCGCGGCACGAGGTCGCTCGACGGCGCCACGAAGGCCAGGCCCAGCTCCGCCCGCGGCCAGCGCGAAGCGATCAGCCGCACCAGATCAATGAGCCCCCCATGGTTTCGCCGGGTCACCACGCACAGGATCGCCAGGGATACGCGCTCCTGCGCATGCAGGGCGTCGAGGCCGAGGAGCGTGTCCGCGAAGGTCCCCGGCGCCTCGGTGATGGCGTCCGAGAGGGCGGCGTCGCTGGCGTGCAGCGAGACCTGCACGCGGCTGAGCCCTGCGGCGACCAGCGCCTCCACACGCGCCGGATCTGCGAGCCGCACAGCGTTCGTCTGCAGCCCCACCGGGTGCGGGCTGGACGCACGCGCGAAGGCCACGAAGTCCACCAGGCGCGGGTGCAGGGTGGGCTCGCCGCCGCTGAGGGTGATCCACCGCCCGGTGGCGCCGGCGCGGGCGATGGCCGCACGCACCTGGTCATCCCCTGCGGTCGGCAGGTGCGTCGACACAAAGCAGAACCGGCACGCCTGGTTGCAGTGGAAGTTCACCCGGACGAGGTGCTCCTCCACAGCGTCCGACCCCCCCGGCGGCGTCGTGCGGTTGGGCTGCACCAGCTCGCGCTCCACCTGCGCCTGCACCGAGGAGATCACCGAGAGCCGCCGGCGCACCCGCTCCTCGGTCACGGGGCGCATCGCGGGCGCCCCGAAGCGCCGAAGCGCCTCGCCGTCCAGGCCCGCGCACCGGTCGCGCACCGCGCACCCGCCGCAGGCCTCAAGGTGCTGGTGCCCCTCCCGCGCGCTCAGACCCGCGGTCATCGCGTAGAGGTGCGCCACGCCCGTCGGCCGCGCGAACACGCACGGCGGCACGCCCGCCTCCGGCGCCAGGCGCACCGCGAGGCCCACCCGCCGGCCCTCCAGCGCCACCTGCTCGATCACCCGCGCCGCCTCGTCATAGGAGACCAGCGCCGCCTCGTCGGGCGAGCGCACCGGCACCCGCAGCATCAGCCCCTGGAGGGCGCCGCCGAAGCGCTCCACCGCCTCCGCCGGGAGCGCCGGGAGCGTCGCCGCGGTTGCGCGCACGACCACCGCGGACAGCTCCACCGCCACGCCCGCCGCGAGCAGCGCATCGACGCCGCGCAGGGTCCGCTCCCAGCCGCCGGGGTCCTGGGTGATCGCGTCGAGCGCGTCGCCCCACGCCGTGAGGTTGACCCGCGCGAGGTCGAGGCCCGCCGCCCGCAGCGCCGCGGCCCGCGCCTCGTCGATCAGCGTGGCGTTGGTCTCCAGGGCCACCCGCGCCACGCCCGCATCCCTCGCGCCCGCGACGAGCGCCGCGAGGTCCGTGCGCATCGCGGGCTCGCCGCCGGTGAGCACCAGCTCCTTCGCGCCGCGGGTCGCCGCCTCCCGCACCCGCGCGAGCACGGCGCGGGTCTGCACCCACGCGCGCTCGTCCTCGCTGCGCCGCGCGGTGCAATGGCCGCAGCGCTGGTTGCAGGTCTCGTGGGTGACGACCAGCTCCGAGCGCACCGGTCAACCCAGCACGGTGAGCCGGCGCCGCGAGTCGA
>CAIOSS010000137.1 GCA_903860995.1 uncultured delta proteobacterium
ACCCGGACGACGGGGCCGGTGGGGGATGGGGTAACCCCCGGGGATGCGGGGGCTCACTCGATCAGGTTGGGTTCTGGAGCGCCCGACGGGCGCTCAGGGGAGGCCGAAGATCGCGCGGTTGGCGGAGTTGCGGCTGGTGACGGTGCCGTCGCCGAGGGCGCCGAGGTCGCCGCGACCCCAGCAGGTGACCGTGCCGTCGGTGCGCACCGCGCAGCCGAACTCCTCGCCCTGCTCGACGTGCTGCGCGGAGGTGAGCAGCAGCACCGCGGTGGGGAACGCACGATTGGAGCGGGTGTTGTCACCGACCTGGCCGTAGTTGTTGTAGCCCCAGCAGAGCAGCGCCCCGGAGGCGCGGCGCGCGCAGGTGGTGTTGGCGCCGGCCTCGACCTGCACCGCGTCCATGACCATCGGCACGGGCGTGGGCGTGGTGATGGTGGTGATGGTGGGGTCGCCGAGCTGGCCAGAGGTGTTGAGGCCCCAGCACACCAGCGAGCCGTCGGAGCGCCGCGCGCAGGTGTGGTTGGTGCCCGCGGTGAGCTCGACGACGTTGCTGAGCCCGGCCACCACGACGGGCGACGAGCGGTTGTGCGCGTGGCGTCGCCGAGCTGCCCCTGGGCGTTGGCGCCCCAGCAGACCACAGTGCCGGTGCTGCGCCGCGCGCAGGTGTGGGCCGCGCCCGCGGCGACCTCGACGGCGTCGGCCACGGTCAGGATGGTCGCCGGCACGGTGCGCTGCGTGGTGGTCCCGTCGCCGAGCTGACCGGAGCTGTTGAGGCCCCAGCAGACGACCTGGCCGGTCGCCCGCACGGCGCAGCCGTGGTTGCCGCCGATGCCCAGTTCGACCGCGTCGGCGATGCCGAACACCGCCAGCGGAAGGCGGGACGACGCGGTGGCGCCGTTGCCGAGCTGACCGCTGGTGCCGAGGCCCCAGCAGAAGACCGAGCGGTCGCCGCGCAGGGCGCAGGTGTGCTGGGCGCCGGCGCCGAGCTGGTCGACGTTGTCGAGGCCCGACACCGCCACCGGGGATGACCGGTTGGTGATCCCGTTGTCGCCGAGCTGGCCGACGTTGTTGTAGCCCCAGCAGACCGCGGTGCGCGCCGCGGTGGTGGCGCACCCGTGGTAGCCGCCGAGGGCGACGCGCAGCGTGGGGCACGTCGTGGCGTCGCATCCCGGGATCGACGGCACGCCGAAGACGTGGCCGAGCGGCAGCGGTCGGGCGGTCGCCGTGCCGTCGCCCACCTGGCCCGAGGCGTTGCCGCCCCAGCAGGTGACGGTGCGGTCGGCGCGGCGGACGCACGCGAAGACCTGCCCGAGGGCGACATGGCGGGCGTCGGTGACGTTCGCCACGGGGCCCTGCACCACGCGCTGCGTGGTGGTGTCGCCGCCGAGCTGCCCGCTGGTGTTGAGCCCCCAGCAGACGACGGCGCCGCCCACCCGGCGCGCGCAGGAGAAGGCCTCGCCGACGGAGACCTCGACGGCGTCGAGCACGCCCAGTACGAGGGACGGGGCCGAGCGCGTGGTGGTGGTCCCGTCGCCGAGCTGCCCGTTGCTGTTGAGGCCCCAGCAGAGCACCGCGCCGGTGCGCCGCAGGGCGCAGGTGTGGCTCGCGCCCGCGAAGACCTGCACGACGTCGCTGGTGGACGGGACCGCGACCGGCGACTGGCGGGTGGCGGTGGTGCCGTCGCCGATCTGCCCGCTGGCGTTGTAGCCCCAGCAACGCACCGAGCCGTCGCGGCGCACGGCGCAGGTGTGCGAGCGGCCCGCGCTGAGCTCGACGACGTCCGTCAGGCCCGCCACCGCGGTGGGCAGGTTGCGGTTGACCAGGGTGGTGTCACCGAGCTGGCCGAAGTTGTTGCGGCCCCAGCACGCGACCGATCCGGCGCGCCGGAGCGCGCACGCGTGCGAGGCCCCGACGGCGATCTCGACCGCGTCGGAGAGGCCGAACACGGCGATGGGGGTGGCGCGGGTCGCGGTGGCCCCGTCGCCGATCTGCCCGTACGTCCCAGCGCCCCAGCAGCTGACCTCGCCGGTCCCGCGGAGGGCGCAGGTGTTGGTGTCGCCCGCGGAGAGCTGCGTCACGCCGCGGAGGCCGGTGACGACGGTCGGCGCGGCCCGCGAGGTGGTGGTGCCGTCGCCCAGCTGGGCGCTGGAGTTGAGGCCCCAGCAGACGACCGACCCGTCGGCCTGGGCGGCGCACGCGTGGGCGGCGCCGACCCCGATGGGCAGGCCGGTGTTGCTCACGCAGCGGCCGACGTCGCAGGTCTGACCCGGGGCGCAGGCGAGCCCGCAGCCGCCGCAGTGCGCCGTCGACGAGGCGGTGTCGACCTCGCAGCCGTTGGACACCGTGCGGTCGCAGTCCGCGAAGGAGCCGGTGCACACGCTGACGGCGCACGCGTTCTCGCGGCAGACCGCCGTCGCGTTGGCGAGGCCGCACGCGTTGGGCGCGTCGGGGCTCTCGTCCGTGGCGGCGTCGCAGTCGTTGTCCGCCCCGTCGCAGCGCTCGGCCGACGGGACCACCTCGCCGCCGCACGGGCCGTAGGCGCGATCGGCGCCGCAGAGCTGCGTGCCCGCGCGGCAGGCCCCGACGCCGACGGTGCCGGCGGCGCCGGAGTAGCAGCTCTGGGTCTGGCCGGGCGTGCACACGCCGCAGAGGTCGTCGGGCGAGCCGTTGCAGTCGTCGTCGAGGGAGTTGCCGCAGCTCTCGGCGGCGGCCGGCAGGGTCTCGCCGACGCAGGTCGCGCCGTAGGTGCCGGCGGGGGAGCAGATCTGGATGCCCGCCGCGCAGCGGCCGACGCCGCGGGTGGCCGACGGGCCCGAGTAGCAGGCCCGCGTGGTGCCCGGAGCACACTCCGTGCAGCCCTCGTCGACCATGCCGTCGCAGTCGTCGTCGATGCTGTTGCCGCAGGCCTCGGTGCCGGGCAGCACCTGGCTCGGGCAGCTCGTGGGCCAGCGGCCGGCGGCCTCGCAGGTCTGCGTACCGGCGGCGCAGCGGCCCCGGCCCAGGGTGCCCGCCGGGCCCGTGTAGCAGGGTCGCGTGGCGGCCGCGGTGCACTCGCGGCAGCCGTCGTCGACGGTGCCGTTGCAGTCGTCGTCGATGCCGTTGTCGCAGGTCTCGCTGCCGGCGGGGAGCACCTCGCCGCCGCACTCGCTCCAGGTGCGCGAGATCGAGCACACCTGCACGCCCGCGCGGCAACGCCCGACCCCTTCGGTCGCCATGGCGCCCGTGTAGCAGGAGCGCGTGCTCTCGGTGACGCAGGCCGCGTCTTCGTCGGAGGCGTCCGCCGGGGGCGGCCCGCTGTCGGCGGGAGGCATCGCGTCCGGCGCGTCCATCCCCGGCCCCGTGTCGACGGGGGTACCCGAGTCGACGGGGGTGCCCGTGTCGACAGCGGTGCCCGTATCGACAGGCGTGCCCGTGTCGATGGGCGTGCCTGTGTCGACGGGGGTGCCCGTGTCGGCGGGAGCGCCCGTGTCGGCGGGCGTACCCGTGTCGGCGCTCGCGTCGACCGCCGACGCATCGGTGTCGGTGCCAGCGGGGTTCTCGTCCCCTCCACAGCCCGCTGCAGTGAGCAGCGCGGCAAGACCCAGGGAAAGGCGTTTCATGGTTCCTCCGTCGAAAGATCGGGGTGAGGTGGACGTTGGCGCGCGGCGCATCGGCAACCCGCGAACGGCCAGCACGGGATGCTATGTCGGGGTCGCACGAGATAGACAGCGCTACTTCGACCGCTGCCCTCGTCATCCTGCGCCCGGTCGGCGTAGGATTTTCCACGAAGCCCCTCGGCCCCGAACCCCATAGGCGTTAACCACTCGATGCCGATGCGGCCGGGGCTTGCCCCGCCCGCCCTTCAATCGACCGTTAACGCCTATGCCCCCCAGCCCCCTCTCCACGAATAGAGAGCGGGAGAAAAG
>CAIOSS010000138.1 GCA_903860995.1 uncultured delta proteobacterium
CCTTCGCCCCGCGCGCCGCGCAACCCGGCCCCGCCGTCGACCCGGCCCGCCTCCCGTCGGCCTCCGCCGACGCGCTCGCCCGGGTGACCGCCCACCGCGCGCTGGCGCGCAAGCTCGCGCCCTCGCCGTACCGCTGGCGCCTGGCCGCCTGGCTCGCGCTGGTCATGGCCATCACCGCGGGCATCCCATACCTCAACCGGGCCTTCGGGCTCTCGCTCAACCTGGGGCTCCTCGCGGTCCCCGTGGTGGCGCTCATCGCGTACGCGGTGCGCCACAACCGCGGGGTCGACCGCGCCATCCGCGGCGCCCGGGCGCTCTTCGCCGACGGGCGCGTCGACGAGTCCGACGCGGCGCTCACCCGCGTGAGCCGCGACCCGACACACACCTACGCCGCCATCGCGCTGCTCGACCTCGCGGAGCACGCCGAGCGCCGCGACGACCTCCCCGGCGCCCTCGCGCTCTGCGACCGCGCCCTCGGCCGGATCTTCAAGAGCGCCAACGTGAAGGCGAGCGTGAGCGACATCCTGCTGCCCTCGCTCATCGCCCTGCGCGCGCGGGCGCTGGCGGCGACGGGCTCCACCGACGACGCCCTCGCGGAGCTCGCCGTGATCGCGCGCGAGCACCCGACCTACCCCTTCGCGACCGGCGCCGCGCTGGCGGTGCGGGTGATCGTCGCGCTGCGCCTGGGCGACCGCGAGCTCGCCCGCGACCTCGCCCGCACCCGCACCACGGACGCCCGCCTGCCTCGGCACGTGGCGATGCTCTTCGACCTGCTGGTGGGCGATGGCGGCTGGTTCGAGGCCGACGGGGAGCGCGAGCGCATCGAGGGCGAGCTGGCCGCCCACCCGGGCCTGCGCGCGTGGATCGAGCGGGTGTCGCCCGGGCTCACCGGCTCGTACCCCGCGCTCACCAGCGTGCGCATCGCCGACCTCGGCGGCGCGGCGGACGCCGAGCCGACGGGCGCATCGGATGCAGCAGCGGGTGGACCGAAGGGCGCGACGCGCGAGGGCTGAGGCGGGGGACTAAGGGCTCTCCAGGGAGTGGGTTGGGCTGAGCGTGCGCCCAGGCCGAGTCGACCTGCGAGCGCGCCCGGAGCGAGCGACCAGGGCGTAGCGCTGCTACGCCGCGGGAGAGAGTGAGGACGTAAGCCGCAGGGCGGCCGGACTGGGCGTGCGATCAGCCCGATCCACTCCCTGGAGAGCCCTAAGGTCGGGTCATCTGGTCGACGGCGTGGGTGGTGGCGGAGCGCATCGCGCGGCGCACGGCGTCGTGGAGGCCCTCGTCGGTGTCGGCCACGTCGCCGGTCAGGGTGATGGTGGACGCCGACGCGAACTCGTACGCCCGGCCGGGCATCGAGGAGACCACCACCGAGGCCTCGACGAGCACGCGACCGGGGCCGCGCACCACGCGCAGCACGTTGGCGTCGAGGACGTGCCCGCCGCCGCGCGACACCGCGCGGGCGCCCCGCGAGGCCGGCTCGGCGAGGCCCACCCGCGAGACCGTGGCGCGGGCGGCGAGGGCGTCGTCGATGCCCTGGCGGGCGGCGGCGAGCGCGGCGTCACCCCCGACGCCCGCGGCGTTGGCCACGGCCCCGACGGCGACCGGGGTGCGCGCCCCCCGCGCGCCCTGGACGGATCCGAGCAGCGCGCTCGGGTCGAAGGACCGCGAGGCCAGCGCCCACCCCCCCGCGAGGAGGGAGAAGGCGAGGAGCGAGGCGCCAGCGACCCACGGGGCATGGGTGCGAAGCGGGGATGGGGATTTGGACATGGAGCACCTCGCAGCCAGGCGACGAACCGGATGAGACCTATACCCCCGCGGCGGCCGCGGTGTATCGGGGTGTCCGGTCGGCGGCGAGAGCCACATCCCGGGCACCCCGAATCTCTTCATCGGACATCACCGCCTTGCCCATCCCCCACACCCCCGCCGCGGGCGAGCTCGTCGAGCTCGGCCGCTTCGACATCCCCGGCGTCGCCACCGGCCGCCGCGTGCGCGCCTACCTCCCGGCCCGCCGCCCGAAGCGCGCCGCCCCCCGCCGCGCGCTCTACCTCTTCGACGGCCAGAACCTCTTCGACGACGCCGGCTCCTTCGCCGGCGCCTGGCACGCCCACCGCGCGCTCGACCGCTACGCCCTCCGCCGCGCCAATCCCCCGGTCGTGATCGCCATCGACCACGGGCACCACGCCCGGCTCGAAGAGCTCACCCCCTTCCGCGTGGGTCACCGCGGCGGCGGCGGCGAGGCCTTCACCCGCTGGGTCGCCGCCACCCTCGCCCCGCACCTCCGCGCCGAGCTGGGGCTCTCCGCCGCGCCCGTCGACGCGATCATCGGCGGCAGCTCGCTCGGGGGCCTGGCGGCCCTCTACGCGCACTTCGCCTTCCCGGAGGTCTTCGGCGGGGCGATGTGCCTGTCCCCGTCGCTCTGGTTCGGCCGGGCGCAGATGGTCGACTTCATCGTCGGTCGGGGCGTCCCCTGGACCTCGAAGATCTACCTCGACGTCGGCGGGCGCGAGTCGCGCCACACCATGATCGCCGCCACCGCCGCGATGGCGCGGCTGCTGGAGGCGCGCGGGTACACGAGCGCGCGGCTGAGGTTCAGGGAGGAGGCGCAGGGCCGACACCACGAGCGGGCGTGGCGTCGGCGGCTGCCGGGGGCGCTGCGGTTTCTCTTCGGCTGATCAGCGCGTCCCGCCGCTGTTGCCGCCGGACAGCTCCATGAGCTCGTGGCGCGCGCGCTCGCTCGCCTCGGTCACCCGGGTCTGGCGCCGCAGCGAGTGCAGCGAGCCGCGGTCGAGCAGCACCTTGAAGCCGCGGAAGGCCATGTCGCGGCGATAGGCGTCGCTGCCCAGGGCCGCCTCGCGCATCAGCCGGCGCACGTCGTAGGCGCTCACGCCCATGGCGTTGTCCCACCCGCTGCGCAGGCGCGTCGTGAGCCAGTTGACGGCCCAGCCGAAGTGCTTGTTGGCCTTGCCGGCCTCCAGGAGCGTCGCCACCTCGATGCGGCGAAACACCCTCCCGTCTTCGAACATCGGCGCCGTCAGCGGCAGCAGCGACCAGTTCTCCTGCACCGTGGCGTTGTTGGCCCCGCCGCCCGCGCCGCGCGGCGCGAACTCGTTCTGCATCATGCCCGCGAGCTCGTCGTTGGCCACCAGCACGTCGAGCAGCGCGTTGCCCGCCCGCGCGTTGCCGCCCAGCACCACCGCGATTCCCGCCGCGAAGCGCACCCCCGCGTCTTGCGGTTCGGTGGTCTGGAGCAGCGGGATGAGCGCGTCGCTCGTCGCCTCGTTGGCCCCGAAGCCCGCCGCGATGGCCGCGCCGCGCATCACGTCGGGGTTGGTGCCCCGGCGCAGGTAGGTCTGCACCAGCCGCGTGGCGATCTCGGGCGTGGCCCGGCCGCGCAGGGCGTAGATGTAATAGATCCGCGCCTCTTCGGGGACGCGCGTGTCGGTGGCCTTGGCGGCCATGTCGGCCAGCGCGGCGTCGTCGGCGACGGCGGCCAGGGTGTACCCCGCCTCCTCGCGCAGCGAGCGCCGGTCGTTGGGGTCTTCCACGATGCGCCGCAGCTCGCGCACGGCGGCGGTGCGCGCGGCGGGGGCCACGGGCGTGGGGCCGTAGGTCATCCACGCGAGCGCGCGGATGGCCGTGCGCCGCGAGGCCAGCACCGGCTCGTCGACCACGGTCTCCTCGACCATGTGCAGGTTGGCCGGCATGCGGGCCATCGGGAGCACGCGCCCCACGCAGTCGGCGCTGCGCAGCGCGCAGAGGGCCACCGCGGCGCCCTCCATCGCGTCGGGCTGCGAGAGGAAGGGCGCGACCACGCCGCCCACGGAGGGGTCGCCCGCGCGGGAGAGGGCGATGATGGACGGCGTGCGCACGAAGTCGCCCTGCGGCGAGCGGATGATGGCGAGCAGGCCCTCCTTGGCGCGCGCCGAGGCGCCGGGGACCTGCCGGATGAGGTCGAGCGCCTGCTTGGCCTCGGAGGTGGAGTTGGGGTCGGTGTGCGTGAGCGCGTGCGTGGCGTACGCGAGCAGCCCGTCGACCGAGCGGGGGTCGCCGATCTCCGCGAGGCCGAAGACGGCGTTGCGCTTCATGCCGACGGAGACCTCGTCGGTGCCCGACGCGATGCCGAGGGCCTCGAAGAGGGCGTCGCCCGCGTCGGGGTCGCGCTGGTCGCGCAGGAGGCGCGTGGCCGTGGCGCGCGTGGGGAGGTCTTGCGCGCTGTGGATGATCACCCCGAGGCCCTGGGCGCCGGAGCTCACCGCGAGCGCCGAGAGCACGCCCTCGCGCTCGTCGGGGTGGGCGTTGAGGAAGCGCACCAGGGGCTCGGCCGCGCGCGGGTCGCCGGTGCGCCCGAGGCCGATGGCCGCCTGGCGGGCGATGCTGACGTCGGGGTTCTGCACGAGGATGGTGAGGTCATCGAGCACCTCGGGGGTGCCGATTTCCGAGAGGGAGAGCGCCGCGAGGCGGAGCGACGTGGGGGAGCGCGACGTGACCAGCTCGTGGAGGTTCGCGCGGCCCGCCATGCGGGCGACGAGGGCGGGGTCGAAGATGCGCCGGCCGTCGAGGTTGGTGACGGCCTGGAGCTTGTTCTCCTCGAGCAGCTGCCGCACCACGGACCAGGCCTGGGGCTCCTGGAGCACCACGAGGGCCCAGGCGATCTCGAGCTTCTCGGTGGTGGGGTCGGCGGTGGGGAGCGCGGCGAGCAGGGCCGAGCGGGCGGCCGCGGCGGCGGGGAGGCCGATCTCCGCGAGGCCGAGGGCGGCCTGCTTGCGCCCGGCGCCCGGCTCGGCGAGGCCCTCGATGAGCATCGGGACCGACTGCGGGTCGTTGAGCTGCGCGAGGAGCCGGCGCGCGGACTGCCGCACGCTTCGGGCGGGGTACCGGCCGTAGACCTCGCGCACGAGACGGGCGGTCTCGGCGTTGGGGAGGTTGCGCTCGGTGATGGCGGCGAGCTCGGCGCGGCCGCGGGCGAGGTCGCTCGCGTCGGTGGTGGCCTCCCGGGCGGAGTTGACCATGTAGTACCCGGTGCCGCCGCCGACGCCGAGCACCGCGATGATGCCCAGCCAGCCGACCGGGCTCACCCGACGGTTGATGCGCCGGACGGCCTCGTCGTCGCTGACCATCGGACCGCCGTCCCCGCCCGGCTCGTCGGGCACATCAGGCACTTCAGGGAGGTCGTCGTGGTCGCCCGGGTCGCTCGTACGCATGATGGATTCAGTCCCTCCAACCGTGGATTTCGCGCGCGGACTCTAGATCACCCCCGCGCGAGAACACAACCGCGCGGCGAGCGCCTCGACCTGCGCCTGGAGCGCCTCGCGGTCGCCCGAGTTGTCGATCACCTCGGTGGCCACGGCGACCTTCTTCTCCAGCGGCCACTGCGCGTCGATGCGCGCCTGCGCCGCCGCGGCGTCGATGCCGTCCCGCGCCATCAGCCGCGCGCGCTGAACCTCCGGCCGCGCCGTCACCACGACGAGCCCGCCCAGCGCCTCGTGCGCGCCGTTCTCCACGAGCAGCGCGGCCTCGTAGATCACCAGCGCAGCCCCTTGGGCGGCGAGCTCCATGAAGCGCTCGGCGCTCCACTGCGCGATGCGCGGGTGCAGGATGCCGTTGAGCCGCCGACGCGCCGCCTCGTCGCCGAAGACCCGCTCCCCGAGGCGCTTGCGGTCGAGGGTCCCGTCGGGGGAGAGCACCCCCTCGCCGAAGGCCTCGACCACCGCCGCGAGCCCGTCGCTGCCCGGCGCCACCACCTCGCGCGCCCCGTGGTCGGCGTCGACGACGGCGACCCCCCGCTCGGCCAGCAGCGCCGCCACGGCGCTCTTCCCACACGCGATGCCGCCCGTCAGACCGATGACCACCATAGGGCGCACCTCTTACCGCACTCGCGCGATTTTCGCGTCCGGGCGCGCTCCGACGGTACGGTGCCCGCCGCCACGGTGAGCGACCCGCCCGACCCCACGCATTCCAGCCAGGTGATCCACGTCGACTTCGGCCGCGGCCGTCGCGTCGAGGACGCCGTGCGCCGCCCGCCGAGCCCCGAGACGCCCGGCACCGACACCGTCGCGCGGCTCTTCTCCGCCCGCGAGGTGGCAGAGATCCTGAAGCTCCGCCGCGGGCGCCTCGCCAGCTGGGAGCGCATGGGCATCGTGGCCCCGAGCGCCCGGGTGGGCCACCGCCGCGCGTACACCTTCGCCGACCTCCTGGCCGCGCGCACCACCCGGCGCCTGGTCGACGCGGGGGTGTCGCTCCGGGCGATCCGCCGCGCGGTGGAGTCGCTGCGCACCACCGAGCCCGGCATGGCCCGGCCGGTCACCGACGCCCGCCTCGGGGCCGAGGGGCACCAGCTCGTCGCCCGCCACGACGGCGCGCGCTTCGACCCGGTGACGGGCCAGCGCCTGCTGGACTTCGAGCTGAGCTCGCTGCGCGAGGACGTGGTGCGCGCGCTGCGCCCGCAGCCCTCCAAGCGCCAGCGCGACGCCTACGCCCACTACCTGGAGGGCCTGCGCCTCGACGAGGAGGAGACCACCCGCGACCGCGCCGAGCAGGCGTACCGCAAGGCCATCGACCTCGACCCCCGGCTGGCCACGGCGCTCACCAACCTGGGCAACCTCCGGCTGGTGGCGGGCGACCGCGCGGAGGCCGAGTCGATGTACCGCCGGGCCATCGCGGCCGACCCCTCGCAGGCCGAGGCCCCGTACAACCTGGCCTACCTGCTGGTCGAGCGGGGGGTGCACCACGAGGCGGTGCCGCTCTTCGAGCGGGCGCTCTCGCTGCGGCCGGACTTCGCGGAGGCGCACTTCAACCTCGCGATGGCCCTCACCGAGATCGGCCGCAAGGAGCAGGCGCGGGCTCACTGGCAGCGCTACCTGGCGCTCGACCCGCAGGGACCGTGGTCCAACGTGGCGCGGCAGCACCTGCGCGACGACCCGACGGAGTAGGCGCCGCGAAGAGAGCGCCCGCCCACGCCGACGGCCTCCTCGATTTCGGCGAGCGCCCTGGCGTGCGCGCCGACCCCATCGTCGCGGTGGGCTACGTGGTCGTCGCCCAGAGCCCCGAGGCGATGGCCGTCGCGTCGGCGCCGCTCGACATGCTCTTCACCGCCGGCGTCGCCCGCGGCGTCGCGTCCTAACCTGCCGCTGCCCCGCGGCAGCCGCCACGTGCTCGGCGCCCCGGAGCCCACGCGCATCGACGAGCTCAATTTCTGCCCGCCGGACAACCCCGCCTGCGCGCAGTACCTCCCCGACATCAGCTGAGCGCTGCTCAGCGAAGGGGATCGGAGTCCGACCCACCCCATCGCCCCCCCACTTGACCATCGACCCGCGCGGCCTACTTCATCCGTCGATGATCGACCGCGCCGCCCTCGTCGCCCTCGACAAGCGCCACGTCTGGCACCCGTACACCCCGA
>CAIOSS010000139.1 GCA_903860995.1 uncultured delta proteobacterium
CAGGGCGGCGTCCTCAAAACGGCTTGAATTTCCGCACGGGGCGATGAACTGCGGTCGTTCATCCACTGGGCGTTCGACCGTTCGTGCACCGTCTCTTCGGCCGGGGTTCACCGTAGGCCCATGCGCCCGCCGCGCTCGGTTCACCGCCAGGCTACCAAAGGCTGATCGCCCCGCGGCGGGGCTCAGGAGGCGTTCATCGGGAGCTGGGTTTGTGGGTCGATTCAACGAGCACCCGGAGCCCCGTCGCGGGGCGATCAGCCCGTGGTAGCCCGGCGGTGAACCGAGCGCGGCGGGCGCATGGACCTACGGTGAACCCCGGCCGAAGACGACGAACGAGCGGTCGAACGCCCAGTGTACGCAACGGAAATTCAAGCCGGTTTGAGGACGCCGCCCTGGGTGGGTGCCGCCGCCGCTCGACGCCGGGTACCAGGCCCTCGCGCGGATGCGCTTCAGGCTGTTCGGGCGCTACGACGCGTGCCGCGTGCCCACCGCCGCCATCGCGTCGCCAACCACCCCGTCGCTGGACGACGGCCTCCCCCCCGCGGCGATGTTCCCGGGGGTGAGCACCGCCCCCGTACGCGCCCTCGCCCTCGCCCTCGCCCTCCCCGCCGCGCCGACCCTCGAATGCGGCGAAGACGCCACGTCCGCGTGGTGGTCGCGCAGGGCGCACCGCCGGCCTTGAGTCCGCCAATCACTCCGTGTGACCTTCACAGAACACGCTTCCGGAGAAGGTCAACCATGCATGTATCTTCACGCTCACACCTGATTGCCCACGCCCTTCGGGTGGGCATCGCCGCCCTCGCGCTGATGTTCGGCGGCTGTGATGGCACGGCGATCGTCGGCGTCACCCCCGACGCCGGCCAGGACTCCGCGCTCGACGTGAGCTGCGGCGCGGGCCAGTCCGCCTGCGGCGGCGCCTGCGTCGACACCCGCAGCAGCGCCCTCCACTGCGGCGCCTGCGGCAACGCGTGCGCCCCCGGGAACCTCTGCGTCAACGGCGCGTGCATGCAGAGCTGCCCGGGCATGCAGACGCTCTGCAACGGAAGCCTCTGCGTCAGCACCAGCACCGACCGCGCGCACTGCGGCGGCTGCGGCAGCGTGTGCAGGGCCGGGCAGGTGTGCTCCAACGGCCGCTGCGACGTCGAGTGCGCGCCGGGCCTGCTGACGTGCACGCCTGCGAGCGGCGGCGACGCGGGCATCGACGGCGGCGCGGGCATCGACGGCGGCGCGGCGGCGCGGTACTGCGCCGACCCGCAGACGGACCGCAGCAACTGCGGCGCCTGCGGCAACGCCTGCCCGAGCGGGCGGATCTGCGAGCTCGGCGCCTGCGTGGTGAGCTGCCTCGACGGGCAGACCCTCTGCGGCGGCGCGTGCCGCGAGCTGCAGAGCGATCGCGCGAACTGCGGCGCCTGCGGCAACGCCTGCGCCGCCGGACAGGTCTGCTCCAGCGGCACCTGCCAGGTGAACTGCGGCGGCGGGCTGGTCGAGTGCGCCGGGGTCTGCCGCGATCCGCAGAACGACACCCAGAACTGCGGCGCCTGCGGCACGGTGTGCCCCGCGGGCCAGGTGTGCAGCCGCGGAGCCTGCGAGGTGACCTGCGCCGCCGGGCTCTCGAACTGCAGCGGCACCTGCCGCGACCTCGCGACGGACAACGGACACTGCGGCGCCTGCGGCATGGTCTGCCCCTCCGGGCAGGTGTGCTCGGGCTCCATGTGCCTCACCACCTGCGCCGCGGGGACCACCGCGTGCGGCGGCGCCTGCCGCGACCTGCAGAGCGACCGCACCAACTGCGGCGCCTGCGCCAACGGCTGCGCGGCGGGGCAGGTGTGCGACCGCGGCGCGTGCCAGGTGAGCTGCGGCGCGGGCACCACCGAGTGCGGCGGCGTCTGCCGCGACCTGCAGACCGACGGCCGCAACTGCGGCTCGTGCGGGCGCGCGTGCCCCTCGGGGCAGCTCTGCTCCGCGGGCGCGTGCCAGGTGTCGTGCGGCGCGGGCTTCAGCGACTGCAGCGGCGCCTGCCGTGACCTGCAGAGCGACCGCGCCAACTGCGGCGCCTGCGGCACCGCCTGCGCCGCCGGGCAGGTCTGCTCCGCGGGCGCCTGCCAGGTGAGCTGCGGCGGCGGCCTCACCGACTGCGGCGGCGTCTGCCGGGACGCCCGGACCGACCGGCTCAACTGCGGGATGTGCGGGCGCGCCTGCGCCGGCGGCGAGGTGTGCACCAACGGCGCGTGCGTCGTCTCCTGCGGCGGCGGCCTCACCGACTGCGCGGGCGTCTGCCGCGACACCCAGAGCGACCGCCAGCACTGCGGGATGTGCGGGCGCGCCTGCGCCGGCGGACAGGTCTGCTCCGCGGGCATCTGCCAGGTCTCCTGCGGGGGCGGGCTCACCGAGTGCGCGGGCGTCTGCCGCGACACCGACGCCGACCGGGCCAACTGCGGCGCGTGCGGCAACGCCTGCGCCAGCGGGCAGGTCTGCTCCAACGGCGCCTGCGTGGTGTCGTGCGGCGGCGGTCTCACCAACTGCGTCGGCGTGTGCCGCGACACCCAGAGCGACCTCGCGAACTGCGGGGCGTGCGGGCGCGCCTGCGCCGCCGGGCAGGTGTGCTCCAACGGCGCCTGCACGCTCAGCTGCGCGGTCGGCCTCACGAACTGCGCGGGCGTCTGCCGTGATCCGCAGACCGACAACAACCACTGCGGCGCGTGCGGCAACGCGTGCGCCAGCGGGCAGGTCTGCTCCGCGGGCATCTGCCAGCTCTCCTGCCAGCAGGGCACCACGAACTGCTCGGGCTTCTGCCGCGACCTGCCGAGCGACGTGCGCAACTGCGGCGCCTGCGGCCGCGCCTGCGCGGGAGGGCAGGTCTGCGCCAACGGCACCTGCCAGGTCTCGTGCGGCGCCGGGCTCACCGACTGCGGCGGCGTGTGCCGCGACCTGCTCACCGACAACAGCAACTGCCTCACCTGCGGCAACGCCTGCGCGAGCGGGCGGGTCTGCTCCGCGGGCTCGTGCCAGGTCTCGTGCGGTGCGGGGTTGAACGAGTGCTCGGGCGTCTGCCGCGACCTCGGCACCGACAACAACCACTGCGGCGCCTGCGGCCGCGTCTGCGCGAGCGGGCAGGTCTGCTCCGCGGGCGCGTGCCAGGTCTCCTGCGGCACCGGGCTCAGCAACTGCTCGGGCGTGTGCCGCGACCTGCAGACCGACCGCGTGAACTGCGGCGCCTGCGGCCGCGCGTGCGCCAGCGGGCAGGTCTGCTCCGCCGGCTCCTGCCAGGTCTCCTGCGGCGCGGGCACCAGCGACTGCTCGGGCGTGTGCCGCGACCTTCAGACCGACAACAACCACTGCGGCGCGTGCGGCCGCGTGTGCGCCAGCGGGCAGCTCTGCTCCGCGGGCGTCTGCCAGGTCTCCTGCGGCGCCGGGCTCTCCGACTGCTCGGGCGTGTGCCGCGACCCGCAGACCGACAACAACCACTGCGGCGCGTGCGGCCGCGTCTGCGCGGCGGGCACGGTGTGCTCCGCGGGCACCTGCCAGGTGTCGTGCGGCACCGGGCTCAGCAACTGCTCGGGCGTGTGCCGCGACACCCGCACCGACCGCTTGAACTGCGGCGGCTGCGGCACCGTCTGCGCGGGCGGACAGATCTGCAACAACGGCGTCTGCGAGGTCTCGTGCATCAGCACCCAGACCAACTGCTCGGGCACCTGCCGCGACCTGCAGGGCGACCGCGCCCACTGCGGCACGTGCGGCCGCGTGTGCCCCACCGGGCAGATCTGCACCGGCGGAAGCTGCGCGACGAGCTGCCCCTCGGGGCAGTCGGACTGCAGCGGCGCCTGCCGCGACCTCACCAACGACGCGAACCACTGCGGCGCCTGCGGCAACGTCTGCGGCGCCGGGCAGCTCTGCGTCGCGGGCACCTGCCGCCTGTCGTGCGCCGCGGGGCTCACCGACTGCGCGGGCGTCTGCCGTGACCTCCAGGTCGACCCGCGCAACTGCGGCGCCTGCGGCACCGTCTGCGCGTCGGGGCTGCTCTGCGTCAACCGGGTCTGCAGCCTCGTGTGCCCCAGCGGTCAGGTGAACTGCGCGGGCACCTGCCGCGACACGCAGACCGACCTGAGCCACTGCGGGGCCTGCGGGGTGGTCTGCCCCGACAACCTCGCCTGCGCCGCCGGCGCGTGCGCCTGCCGCACGGGGGAGACCCTCTGCGGCAGCGGGTCCTCGCGCCGCTGCGTCGACGCGAGCAACGACCCGAGCAACTGCGGCGCCTGCGGCAACGTGTGCGCCGCGGGGCGCGCCTGCAGCAACGGCGCCTGCGTGCTCTCGTGCCCCGCGCCGCAGGTCGCCTGCAGCTCCAGCTGCGTCGACACCCGGCAGGACCCCGACAACTGCGGCACCTGCGGCACCGTCTGCCCGAGCTACCCCAACGGGACCCGCGCGTGCAGCAGCGGCACCTGCGTGCCCGGCGCGTGCAACGCGGGCTTCGACAACTGCAACAACACCCCGGGCGACGGCTGCGAGGCGAACCTGCTCTCCAGCACGTCGCACTGCGGCACCTGCCGCACCGTCTGCCCGACGCCCGCCAACGCCGTCGCGGGCTGCCTCGGCGGCACCTGCGGCGTGGGCGCCTGCAACACCAACTTCGGCAACTGCAACAACAGCGCGAGCGACGGCTGCGAGGTCGACCTGCGCAGCAGCAACTCGCACTGCGGCGACTGCAACCGCGCCTGCACCGGCGGGACCACCTGCCAGGCCGGCGTCTGCACCCGCGTGCGCCCGTGCTCGCAGGTCGCGCGCGACCACTGCATCGCGCTGCTCGGGAGCGGCGCCACCTTCGTGCGCAGCTCCCCCACGTCGCAGATCACCGGCGGCGTCTGCCTCCGCGGCACCGGCGAGGGCGACAACTGCAACGACTGCGGCTCCTGGCGCTTCATCGCCTGGCGCACGGGCTACGACGACTGGGACTGCGCCAACCACACCGCGGGCCGCACCTACTGCGGCCACACGCCCTGCGGCTGCGGCGACAACCAGCCATCCCCGACCACCTGGGACCTCCAGGGCTGCACCCCGGACTGACCCTCCCTCCCCCCGTCGCGGGGCGCCAGCTTCGCGCTGACGGCCCCGCGGCTTCCTGCTCCGAACCCCCGACGAATCCTGGCGTTCGGAGTACGACCGCGACGCGCTCGAACGGCTGTGCCGGTACATGGCGCGGCCCGCGGTGGCGAGCGGCCGGGTGAGCGTGTTGCCCGATGGCAACGTGGCGTACCGGGTGAAGTCGCCCGCCGCACCAACCGCCGCGTGCAGTTCGTCATCGTCTCCGCCGAGAACCCGGCCGGCCGCTGCGCCAACGCCGCGCGCTGACCCGACCGGCCGCCGCTGTGGTCTGATCGCAACCGCCATGAATCCCACCCGCAGACTCATCGCCCTCGCCCTCGCCACCGCAACGGTGAGCGCCTGCCTCGAAGACGCGCTCCAGGCCCTGCCCGACGCCGCGCGAGACGTCGCCGTCGATCATCCCGCCGACGTCGCGGTCGATCATCCCGCCGACGTCGCGGTCGACGCGCCCGCCGACGTCGCCGTCGACGCGCCCGCTGACGTCGCCGTCGACGCGCCCGCTGACGTCTCGGTCGACGCGCCCGCCGACGCGCCCGCCGACGTCGCCATCGACGTCTCGGCCGATCTCCCCGTCGATGTCGTTGCTGACGCGTCGGCGCTCGACGACGCGGTCACCGACGCGCGGGCCGCCGACGCCGCGGTCGCCGATGTGCGCGCCGCCGACGTCGGCTATTTCGGCCCGTCGCGCTGCGCCGACTCGGGCTTCGCCATCTGCGAGGACTTCGAGGGCGACGCCGGCTACGACCGCGACGTCTGGGCCCCTTACGCCTCCAACGGAACCCTCGCCGTCGAGGACACCCGCGCCGCCCGCGGCGCCCGCGCGCTGCACGCCCACACCCATGCCCCCGACGTCGACGGCGGCGCCGGCGCCAACGTCGGACTGCGCACCACGCTCGGCTTCCCGCGCGTTCGAAACACCTATTTCGGCCGCGCTTTCGTGTGGATGCCGACGCGCTCGCCGACCACGCACAGCACCCTCTTCGAGTCGGGCGGGCGCCTCGTCGACGGCGGGCTCAACGTCTCGCAGCGCTTCAGCATCTCGGGCCACCAGCTCGAGGCCAGCTACGACAGCTCGCCGCGTCCGCCCATCACCGACTACGCGCGCCGCTCGGCCACCGCGATGCCCCTCGACCGCTGGGTCTGCCTCGAGTGGCACTTCAAGGGCGACACCAACGAGCTCCACTTCTGGGTCGACGGCCTCGAGCTGCTCGACACCACGGTGCTCCCGACGCGCGTGCCCACGTGGTTCGCGCCCGATTGGGTGCGCGTCAACGTCGGGCTCCAGCTCTACCGCCCCGACCCCGAACCCGACTTCGACCTCTGGATCGACGAGATCGCCATCCACCCGACCCGCGTCGGGTGCCGCCGCTGACGCTCAGGAGGTCAGCGCCGCACCGCGAAGCCCACGGTGGCCGCCATGTACTCGTCGACCGCGCCGCCCACCACGTAGGCGTCGCCGGGCTCTGGGTGCATCGACGAGAAGTACCGCCGGTACTCGACCCCCGCGCGCACCTCGACCTCGCCGATGTCGACCGCCACGCCCGCCGCGGCCTCCACCGCGCTCACCGTCTGCCGCGGGAAATACCGCGCCGGCGCCGCGCCCGTGTCGAGCACGGCGAGCCACGCCGCGCGCCCCGTGAGCGCCACCCGGCGGCCGAGCCCGAAGCGCCCGCTCAGCCCGAGCCGCAGGCTCTGCGCGCCGACGTTGGGCACGCCCGCGTCGAGGGTCGGCGTGCTGCGCCCGAGCGTGAAGCGCTGCGCGACGTAGCCAACGTCGAGGCCCACGTCGGGCAGCGGCGACGGCAGCCGCACGCGCAGCCCCGCGGCGTAGCCCCACGCGCGCACCGGCACCGGCGCCCCGTCCGCGTCGCGCGAGGCGGGCGCGAACAACCCGTCGACGGCGAAGGTCACGCCCACCATCGACGCGAAGCGCCCGCCGCCGAGGGCGCCCGGGTAGAACGCCGCGCGGCCGTACACGCCCGGCGCCGCCGCGAGGTCGTACGTGTTCAGCCGGCCGAAGAGGTCGTCCTGGTAGCGGAGGTGACGGCCCGACGCCTGGAGCCCCAGCTCGACGTCCATCCACGGGCGCCCCTGCGCGGCGGCCGACGCGCCCGCGAGCCACGCCGCCAGCGTCCACGCGCCCCGCCTCACGGCGCCGCGAGCCCCGCCACCCACACGCGCATGCAGCTGATCTCCGCCGCGCTGAGGGCCGTCTGGCCGAGCGGCATGCGGCTGCCGCAGCCCGGCGAGGCGCCCAGCTTCACCAACATCAGGCTCGCCTGGGGCCGCGCGCGATCGATGAGCAGCACCCCGCGGCAGTTGGTTGTCGCGCGCACGCCGACGAGGCGACGCGCGAGGTCTGGCGAGGCGAGGTCCAGGCCCGCCGCGGGCTCGGCCGCGCCGTGGCAGTAGACCGTCGCGCAGGTGCGCGGGAGCAGCGTGCCCTCGACGTACGCCGCGCACGGGCTCGCCGCGTCGACGCCCGTGGTCGCCGCGTCCGTCACCGCCGCCGCAGGGACGTCGTCCTCCACCGCGGGTACCGGCACGTCGACGGCCTCGCCCGCGTCGACGGCCTCGCCCGCGTCGACGACCAGCGGGGCGTCGGCGAAGAAGCGCGCCGGGTCGTCGATGGTCCCGGGGCAGGCCGTGAGAAGCGCCGCGAGCGTCACGAGGCGGAGCCTCACGCCATGCTCACCGCGCCGAGGTTCTCGAGCACCCGCGTGCCCTCGAGCCCGAACGACGTGGCCGACGAGCCGAGCGCGCGCAGCAGGGCGAGGTAGAGGTTCGCGATGGGGCGCTCTTCGGCGTAGACGACGTGGCGGCCCGGGTCGAGCGCGCCGCCGCAGCGGCCCGCGAGCAGCACCGGCAGCCCGGAGTGGGTGTGCGAGTTGCCGTCGGCGATCTCGCTGGAGAAGAGCGCCGCGGTGTTGTCGAGGAGGGAGGTTCCGTCGGGCTCGCGCATGGCGTCGAGCTGGGTCAGGAGGTTGGCGAACTGGCGCACCTCCCAGGTGCCGATGGTCTGCAGCTTGGCCAGCTTGTCGGGGGCGGACATGTGGTGGCTGAGCTCGTGGTGCGCGCCCGGCGCCCCGATGAACGAGTAGTCGCGGCTGCTGCCCGCGTTGCCCAGCATGAAGGTGACCACCCGCGTGGCGTCGCAGCGCAGGGCCATGGCGGTGAGCTGGTTCATCACCCCGACGTGATCGGTGAAGGCGAGGCCGTCGACGGGCCGCGGCGGGGCCGTGCAGCTCGCCGAGACCCCCGACGCGAGGATGCGGCGCTCGAGCTCGCGCACCGCCGTGAGGTACTGATCGAGCTTGTGCCGATCGGTGGCCCCGAGGGCCGACTGCAGCCGCGTGGCGTCGTCGCGCACGTAGTCGAGCACGCTGGCCTGGTAGACCTGACGGCGCGCGCGAAGGGACTCCGACTCGCCGCCCGCGAAGAGCCGGTCGAAGACCACCGCGGGGTTGGTGAGCTTCGGCACCGGCGTCGTGGCGTCGGCCCAGGAGATGTTGCGCGCGTAGGCGCACGAGTAGCCCGAGTCGCAGCCCCCGGTGGCGGCCCCGCCGTCGACGCCGAGCTGCAGCGACGGGAGGCGCGTCGACGACCCGACCGCGGCGGCGGCCACCTGGTCGAAGGAGACGCCGTTGCGCACGCCGGCCCCCTCGGTCTTCACGATGCGCGCGTTGGTGAGGTACGACCCGGTGCCGCGCGCGTGGTCGCCGGCGCCGTCGCTCACGCCGAGGTAGCTGGCCTGCGCGGGGCGGTTGGCGAGCCCGGAGAGCACCAGCACCTCCGAGCGCAGCGCGGCGAGCGGCGCGAGCATCGGCGGCAGCGCGTACGCGGCGCCCGCCGTCGCGGGGCGAAACGCGTTGGGGGTCGAGCCGTTGATGCCGCACGGCACGTACCAGACGACGAGGCGTCGCGGCAGCTCGGGCACGCCCGCCGTCGCGCTGCGCCGCGGCCACAGGCTCTCCAACAGCGGAATCGACAGGGCGACGCCCGCGCCGCCGAGTAGCGCGCGCCGGGTGATTCGGGTGGTCACGGCGATCCTCCCGCGGGCTCGCCGCGGCGGTGGGTGAACGTGTAGCTCGTGGCGATGCGGGCGACGAGGTCGCGCAGGCGCATGCCGGCGGCGCCCCAGTCGCGGGCGAGCGCGTCGAGGCCCGCGTCGTCGGCGGGCTCCGGGCCGCGGCCGAGCGCGTAGGTGAACCACTGGCGCGCCACGCAGCGGGGGTAGCGCGGGTCGCGGGCGAGCAGCGCGGCGAGGTTGGCGGCGCCGTCGAAGGTGGCGTCGGTGCCCGGGAGCGTGCCGGTGGCGTCGATGGCGAAGCCGTTGTCGAGGGCGCGCCACGCGCCGACGGCGTCGAAGTGCTCGAAGGCGAACCCGATCGGATCCATGAGCGAGTGGCACGAGGCGCAGCGCGCGTCGGCGCGATGCTGCTCGAACCGGCGCCGCAGCGACCCGGTCGGAACCGCCTCGCTGCCGAGGCCCATCACGTCGGGCGGCGGCGGCGGCGGGGGCTCGCAGAGCAGCTGGTCGAGCACCCACTGCCCGCGGCGTACGGGCGAGGTGCGATCGGGGTGGCTGGTGACCGTGAGCACCGACCCCTGCGTGAGCAGGCCCGCGCGCTCGCCCGTGAGCGCGACCCGGCGCACGCCCGCGCCCGGCGCGGCGGCGAGGCCGTAGAAGCGCGCGAGCGCGTCGTTGACGAAGCTGAAGGGCGCGGTGAGAAACTGGTCCATCGAGAGGTCTTCGCGCAGGAAGGCGTCGAAGTAGGCCTCGGTCTCGGCCCTGAACGCGGCGCGCAGCGCGGGGGTGTACGCCGCGAAGCGCGTCGGGTCGGCGTCGTGGTCGGCGAGCGAGCGGGTGTAGAGCCACTGCCCGGCGAAGTTGTCGGTGAGGGCGCGCGATTTCGGGTCGGCCAGCATGCGCTCGACCTGCGCGCGCAGCGTCGCGGGCTCGTGGAGGGCGCCGCGGTCGGCGAGCGCCGCGAGCGCGTCGTCGGGCATCGAGCTCCAGAGGAAGTACGACAGCCGCGCGGCGAGCTCGTGGTCGGTGAGCGTGTGGGGGGTGAGCGATGTCGGCGCGGCGTCGAGCTCGACGCGGAAGAGGAAGTGCGGCGACAGCAGCACGGCCTGCAGCGCGAGGCGGAGGCCCTCCTCGAAGCCCTCGCCCTGCGCGTGGGCGACGTCGACGAGCGCGGCGAGCCGGACGACCTCGTCGTCGGCGAGCGGCCGCCGCCACGCGCGCCGCCCGAAGGCCCGGATGACCGCGCGCGCGCACGCCGCCTCGCCCGCGGGGGCGCCGGGGTCGCAGGTGAGGATGCGGTCGCGCGCCACGTTGGGCGGGCCCACGAGGCCGATGGGCCCGTCGATGCGCACCCAGTCGACGTACAGGTTGCGGTCCTGCCTCGTGGGGCCGTCGTAGAAGTCGTTGGTGAAGCGGGCGGCGATGACCACCGGGGCGGCGGCGAGGGTGACGTCGGCGCCAAACTCGCCGGGCGCGGCCGCGACGTTGGGCACGGTGAAGCTCGCGGCCAGGGCGCCGTCGACGAGCAGGCTCATGCGGGCGTCGTCGGGCCCGCCGCGGCCCTGCCAGGCGCGCACGGTGATGTGATAGCGGCCCGCGCGCGTTGGCGTGAAGGGCGCGCGGAGGTCGCCGTTCGACCAGAGGGTCCACGCCGTGGCCGTGGCCGCGCCGACGGTGGCGGTGAGGGTCTCGGCCTCGAGCTGCACGCGCGCGGGCGGAATCACCGGGCTGCGCAGCGCCTCTGCGACGAGGGTCTCGGCCGCGCCCTGGTAGAGCTCGAGCTGCACGGGCGACAGGGTGAGGAGGTCGGCGATGTTGTCGAAGCCGTACCCGCGGTCGTCGGCGGGGAAGTCGTCGGCGGGCGTGCGCGTCGTGCCGAGCAGGTCGCGCACGGTGTTGTTGTACTCGGCGCGGTTGAGGCGGTGCAGCGTGACGCGGCCCGGGTCGGGCGGCCCCGCGGGCGTCACCGGAACATCCTCATGGCCCGCGAAGGGCACGTCGTCGACCGCGGGCACCGACGCGTCGTCGGCGACGATCAGCGAGCCCTCGGCCATGGGCACGTCGGCGGGCGTCGGGCGAATCAGCGCGGGCCCCACGGCGCCAGCATCGGCGGCGCGGGCGCCCACCGGCGGCGACACCTCGCCCACGCAACCGAGGGCGATCACCGCGACTCCGAGCGCGCTCCGGCGCCATCGACGAACCATGCAACGACCTTCACAAGCTCCGCGCCCGGCTGTCAACGAACATCCCAGTGACGCCGGCGATGCCTACATCGCCGCAGCCTCTGCGCGGCTCAGCTCCGCCGTCGCGCGGGCTCGTCGCAGAGCTCGACGGGTTCAACCTGCACGCGGGCGTGTGCGTGGCGGCGGACGACCGCGACGCGCTCGAACGGCTCTGCCGCTACATGGCGCGGCCCGCGGTGGCGAGCGGGCGGGTGAGCGTGCTGCCCGACGGCAACGTGGCGTACCGGGTGAAGTCGCCGCGCAGCGCGGGGGCGACGCACCGGGTGATGACGCCGATGGAGTTCATGGCCCGGCTGAGCGCGCTGGTGCCGCCGCCACGGACTCCGCTGGTGCGCTACCACGGCGTGCTGGCGCCCAACTC
>CAIOSS010000140.1 GCA_903860995.1 uncultured delta proteobacterium
CGGAGTTGAACTGTTACCCGCGAACTTCGTACACGGGGCGTCCTGTCACCTGGAGCTGATCCACGCCAGCGAGGGCGCCGCGTTGCTTTCCCTATGCGCGCCAGCGAGGGTGCCGCGTTGGTTCGCCTATCCCCGAGCTCACCGTCGAGGGGCGGTAGCCGGCGCCGCGCCTCGGACGCGCGCGACGCTCTGCCGGTGCGGTCGCTCGAAGAAGTCGTGTCGCGCCATTTTATAGTGGGCGGATGGAGATCACCGTCACCATCGAGCCCCATGAGCGCGCGGCGTGGAGGCTCTGGCTGGAGCAGAACCACGAACAAGCGACCGAGATCTGGCTGATCTACCAGCAGCGCAGCGAGGGCGGCATCACGTACCTCGACATCGTCGAGGAGGCGCTCTGCTTCGGCTGGGTCGACGGGCTCGCGAAGAAGTACGACGCGAACCGTACGGCCCAGCGGTTGACGCCCCGCTGGGCCCGCAGCAACTGGACCGAGCTCAACAAGGAGCGCGTGCGCCGTCTCATCCGCGAGGGGCTCATGACCCCAGCGGGACGCACCCGCAAGAACGAGATGTTCGGCAACTGGGACGACACGGGCCCGGCCCGCACGGCGACGCGTACGAGCTGACCCTCGAAGGACAGGGAACGACCAGCTTGACCGCGTGGGGCAACGATGCGCCCGTGGGCGAGAGCGCCGTGGTCGCCTGGCTAGGCTGGTAGTCTCCACGGCCACGAACACCAACCAGGAATGCGCCGACGATGAAGAGAACCACGGGTGCCATGGTCGCGATGGTGGGGCTCGGAGCCGCGTGCTCCACGGCGGCCCCGGCCGCCCTCGTCGCCGGGCTGTACGCCACGGACGGCAGGGCGACCGACACGTCGCCCGTCGACGCAGGCGACGCGCTCGTTGAGGTGTCGTGCTCCGCGGGCACGGTCACCGACCCTGGCGTGTGCTCCGGGTCTCTCGACCCGACGGTGGTCGCGGTGGGCGTCGAGCCGGTCGCCGCGGGGATCACGCCGGGCGCGCCGGGCCGACACTGGTTCTGTCGTCCGGGCGACGGGGTCGCGTGGAACGGGCGCGTGCTGCTTCACCTCGTCGGCACCTACAGCAACCCCGCGGACGACAACCGCTTCGCGGCGCACGCCTGCGCGTTGGGGTTCGCCGCGATCGTCCCGATGTACGAAAACCGCGACGCGATCCGCCAGACCTGCGGCGACGATGCGGGCTGCTACGAGGCGTTCCACGCGGAGATCACCTACGGGCGACCCGAGGCGCCGTCGCCGGTCGAGGTCGACGTGCCCAACTCGATCCTGGCCCGCGCTCGCTCGCTGTCGACCCGCCTCGTCACCGGCGACCCCGGGTTTCGCGGGTGGTCATCGGTCGCGGGCGCGCTCGCCGGCGACGACTGGAGCACCGTCGCCCTCAGCGGGCACTCCCAGGGCAGCGGGCACGCGCTCTACCTCGCGCGGGACTTCGCCGCCGAGCGCCTCGTCATCCTCGCGGGCCCGGCCGACCGGCTGCGCGACGGGCGCCCCGACCACGCCACCGTCCCGTGGATCACCGCGCTCGGCGGCCCCACTCCTCCGCGCACCGCGCGGGGTCGCATGTACGTGTTCATCCATCGCGACGACGGCATCGAGAACTTCGCCCAGGTCGAGTCCAACTGGGGCGCCATCGGCCTGAGCCCGGTGAGCTGCGCCTTCGCGAGCGCAGCCGGGTACCCGACCGGGTGTCGGCGGGTGTTCATCGACGCCGACGGGTGCAGCGCCTACAACGCCCACGCGACGGTGGTGGTTCGTCGCTGGGGCGCGCGATGCGCGCTCGGCGCGGCGTCGACCTACACCAGCCAGTCGACCTGGCGGTACCTGCTCACCAACGAGTGACCCGCCCGGCGGCGCACGGCGGCGACCTGCGGCGTTGTCAAACCGTGATGTCCGACCTGGGATTCGGAGTAGGCGTCTCCGGGCCGGATCGGGAGGACCGACGGGGGACGAGGCGTGACCGGACGCCGCCTGGCCGCCGGGACATCGGCGCCGCCGCGCTCTGCGCGTCGGGTGGGTTGAGTTTTCGGGAGCCCG
>CAIOSS010000141.1 GCA_903860995.1 uncultured delta proteobacterium
CGGGCGCGGCTGCGCGACGCCATCAAGGCCGTGGCGGTGAAGGCGGTGGAGCCGCCCGCGAGGCTGGCCGCGGCCAACGACGCGTAGCGGGCGTCGGCGGGATCACCCGCGCGGGTGAATGGGTTCACCTGCGCGGGTGAAGCGGCGGGTGGGTGTGCGGGCGGGCGGGAAGACGCGCGCCTTGCCGCCTCCGGGCGGGTGGACTAACTGAAGTGGGACCATGTCGACCAAGCCCATCACCATCCACGCGGCCAAGAGCCACCTCTCCCGCCTCATCGTGCGCGCGTGCGCGGGCGAGGAGATCGTCATCGCCCGGGGCAAGCAGCCGGTCGTGCGGCTGGTCCCGATCACCGCGACGGAGCCGCGACGGAGGTTCGGGTCGATGAAGGGTCGGGCGACGGTGACCGAGGCGTTCTTCGAGCCGCTCTCGGCCGAAGACCTCGACGCCTGGGGCGGGTGAGGGCGTGCGCGTCCTGCTCGACACCCACGCGCTCCTGTGGTGGCTCGACGGCGACAAGCGCCTCCCGCTACGGGTGCGTCGGCTCCTCCAGAGCGACGAGACGGTGGTGCTGGTGAGCGCGGCGTCGGCGTGGGAGATCGTGACCAAGGCGCGCATCGGCAAGCTGCCGGGCGCCCTCGCGGTCGCCGAGGACGTCAGCGCGTGCCTCATCGACCAGGGCTTCACCGGCCTCGCGATCACGATCGACCACGCCCAGCGGGCCGGGAGTCTCCCGGGGCCGCACCGTGATCCCTTCGACCGCATGCTGATCGCGCAGGCGCTGGCGGAGAACCTCGGGCTCGTGAGCAACGAGGAGATCTTCGATCGGTACGGCGTGCGGCGGGTCTGGTAGCGGCGGGGGCGTCCGGCGCCCCGAGGAGCGCCTCAGATCAGCTCGTAGAACGCCTCGGTTCCGACCACAGGGAGGTACTCCCGCGCGAGAGATGTAAGCGGGCCCTGGCCCAGCCAGTGCCAGAAGCCCTCGCCTCGGAAGACCCAACGGTAGACGGACCATCTGCCCGACGGCGACTCGGGCTCGAACTTCAGCACGGGCGTGTAGCGCACCCGGCCCGGCGGCAACGAGCCCAACGCCGAAGGGTCGACGCCGAGCATCGCCGCGAACCCTGCCATCTCCACCGCGCCCATTCCATGGGGCTCGTGCACGACGAGCGCGCCCTTCAGCTCGACGACCTTGTGTCGAAGGAGGTGACGGTGCCGCTTTACCTTCGTCACGAGCCCCTCGAGGTCCGCTGGCGCGACGCGCGCGGCCTTGGTGTCGACGCGCGCGACCGAGACGACGCCGTTGATGCTCTCCCGGAACTCCCTGCCCGGCGGCATCGCGGCGAGCGCGCCGAGACCCTGGGTGCGGGCGACGAAGTACCGGGCCTTGCCGGTCGTCGTGACGCCTTCATGAAGGTACCAGGTCTCCCCCCGTGTACTCACATAGGTCAGCGCTGCCAGCGGCGCGGGGGGAGGAGGCGTGGCCGACGGTGGGGAGAAGGGCCTTCGCACCATATCGACCGCTGGCGTGTCGCATCCGCGGCGGCGGTTCAACGTCTCAACCCCGCGCGTGGCGAAGGGCGCCGTGGCGTCGGCGTGATTGGCCATGCGTCGAAGCTCGC
>CAIOSS010000142.1 GCA_903860995.1 uncultured delta proteobacterium
CGAGCGAGGCGCTGATGGCGGGCCCGAGGGTGGTAACCCCGAAGCGCTCTCCGTACGCGACGACGCCGCCGCCCAGCCCGAGGAAGGCTTCGGCGTTGGACCCCGGCGACGCATACACCCAGCGGTACTCGAAGCGAACCTGCTGCAGCGTCGCGGAGGCAAAGAGGTTGCGGGCGTTTCGCACGGAGAGATCGTAGCCGATGAGCCACTCTCGCGACGCAGAGGTCCGGCGGCCGATGGCGACCGCGATCCCGCCGCCCCCCCCGAGCGGGCAGAGCGACAGGTCGTTGGGGCAGACCGCGTCGGCATGGAGAATCGCCGAGGTCGCGAAGCCCACGACGAGGAGCCGATGCGAGCGGTACGGCGCCTCGCGGTTGGACGGGAGGGTGTCCTGCGCGATCGCTGGAGCAGCGCCGAGGAGGGTCGCCCCTCCGAGCAGCAGGGCGCAGCTTTGGGTCGTCATCGGATGCACGCTGCCGGATGATAGGAGCCTTCGCCCCAGCCCTGCCAGCGCGGACGGCATCGAAGCGTTGTTGACAACGTCATCGCGGCTGTGATTGATCCCCACCGCACAAGGAAACGGCCATGGAAATCCTTCTGGACAAGCGTGCGGTTAAGCAGATCCGGCTCTCGGCGCAGGACGCCATCGAGGAGGGCGATACGGAGACGCTCCGCGACGACATCCTCGACTCCTTCAGCGAAGATCAGGTCGAGGAGATCGAGCGTCGCATCGACACGGACTTCTACGACTTCCTCGGCGACACGTTGGAGGAGTGGTCCGGCGAGGACGTCGACGAGCTCCTCGACCTCCTTGAGTCGCAGCTCGCGGACGTCGGGGTCGAACTGAAGTTTGAGTCCGTCGAGGCTGCGGACGACGACGCAGACGACGACTTTGACGCAGACGATGACGACGATCTGGACGCAGAGGAACCCGTCGACGACGAGGACTGAGCGTTACCCTCCGCGCGCGCACCCGACGTCGGCCGGGGGGCCGCCGGCGCAGCCAACCATCGCCGCCCGCGCCCGCGCGGCGAAGCGACGACAAGGAAACTCCCTCGCCAGGGTTCTCCACACCCGGCAAGCACCCTCCGGATCACCTCGGCGGCGAAGGGCTGCCTCCTCCCAGAGGGCGTCATCCCTCCGGAGCGACGTGAGGTGTTCAGAATACACCCGGTGGTATGCGTCGGCTGCCCGGCTCGCGTCGCGAAGGTCGTCACGGAAAATCTCTGCCTGGAGCATCGCTCCGTCGTCGAAGCGCGGCGCGGCGTAGCTCCCGTTTCCCCAGGACGACTCTCGAACGGAGAGCATCCGCGAGAGCGTTTCGATCGCCTCGCCGGGGCGCCCTCTCGCCCGCTGCAGGCGGGCGAGCGCGAGGTGCCCGTCGTCCCAGTGGCTGTTGTGGGGGTACGGAACCGCTTGCACGACCTCGGTCCACGCAGCCTCAGCGGCGGCCTGGTCGCCCACGGCCTCGACCCGGGTCGCCCGCTCGGCCAGTACGCTCTCCAACAGTAGCGATCGTCGGATTCGCGGGTCGCGCGCGAGCGCCTCCAGCCAGGCCACGGATGCCGCCCGCGTCGGATCGGGCGCATCGAGCGCCCGCAGCCGCAACCGCAGGGCGCCGCGCGCAGGTCCGGTGTCGGGCGCGTCCTCGATCATCATCGCCAGGGCGCGATGTGCCGCGCCGACCTGGTCCGGCGACGTTGACTCGAGGCCCAGGGACGCCAGTTCGAGGCGCGCGCGGGGTCCGTGATCCCACGCGCGGCCGCGGGCGGCGACCGGCGACAACAGGCGTTGAGCGCACTCGCGGTCGCCGATCCGCCGACATGCCATCGCCGCTCGATACCGCGCATCGTCCTGGTCGCGCGCCGCCCCGGTCGCCAGTGCGGCGCGTTCGTAGGCCTGCGCAGCATCACGGAACCGACCCGCCCGGTACGCGCGATCTCCCTCGGCGACGCCCGCGCGGTATCCGTTCGCGCTCGCCACGCAACCTGTGAAGACCAGGCCCAGGGCCATTCCCAGGCGCGCCGACGGGTCGGCGTTCACGCCGCGACCGCCCGCGCGACCTTCCGAATCACCTCCGCAGCCACCATCGCGTCGTCCATCGACACCTCGAGGTGGGTCACCGCACGCAGCCTGAACTCACCGAACGCCGACAGGAGCACGCCATGCACGCGGGCATGGTCTGCGAACTCGTGGGCATCGACACGTCGGCTCGGAATCAGGTCGATCATCAC
>CAIOSS010000143.1 GCA_903860995.1 uncultured delta proteobacterium
CGCCGCATGGTCGGGCGACCGCCATGGGCGACGATTCAGCGATGCCCTGGCGACGGACGGGACCGTCGAACCGCTCACCGGTCGCCTACTCCGAATCCCAGTGCTCCCGCTCACCCTTGTGCGCGCTCGGGAGAGCCGCCATAACTCCGGCGCGCGGCTCCCATCCCCCCCCCGGTACCCTTTTCCATCCCATTCCCGCCGCGCCCACACGGAGATCCACCATGGCGAAGCTCTCGCGCGAGATCGTGATCCTTTCGGCCCGTCGTACCCCCTTCGGCACGCTGTCCGGTGCGCTCAAGACGGTGTCCGCCACCGACCTCGCGGTCAACGCCGCCAAGGCCGCGCTCGTCGACGCCAACGTCTCGGTCGAGGACATCGGGCACGTCATCTTCGGCAACGTCCAGCAGACCAGCGCCGACGCCATCTACCTCGCGCGCCACGTCGGCCTGAAGGCCGGGCTCCCGATCACCACCCCCGCGCTCACCGTCAACCGCCTCTGCGGGTCCGGGTTCCAGGCCGTCATCAACGGCGCCGAGCAGATCCTGCTGGGCGAGACCGAGTGCGTCCTGGTCGGCGGCACCGAGAACATGTCCCAGGCCCCGCACGTCCTCCGCGGCGCCCGCGACGGCTACGCCTTCGGCCGCGCGCCCGCCCTCGAAGACTCCCTCGCCGCGGCGCTCACCGACTCCTTCTGCAACACCCCGATGGCCATCACGGCCGAGAACCTCGCGACCAAGTACGGCCTCACCCGCGAGGACTGCGACCGCTACGCCCTCGTCTCCCAGCAGCGCTGGGCCGCCGCCGCCGAGGCGGGCGCCTTCAACGCCGAGCTCACCACCGTCGAAATCGCCGGCAAGAAGGGCTCCGTGGTGTTCTCCCGCGACGAGCACGCTCGCCCCCAGACCACGCTCGAGACCCTCGCGAAGCTCTCGCCCGCCTTCAAGAAGGACGGCGTCGTGACGGCCGGCAACGCCTCTGGCATCAACGACGGCGCCGGCGCCCTCGTGCTGGCGAGCGCCGACTTCGCGCGCGCCCGCGGCCTCAAGCCCCTCGCGCGCCTCGTGCAGTGGGGCGTCGCCGCCGTCGAGCCCTCGATCATGGGCATCGGGCCGGTGCCGGCCATCCAGGCGGCGCTGCACCGCGCGGGCACCTCCCTCGACCGCGTCGACCTCGTGGAGGTCAACGAGGCCTTCGCGGCGCAGTACCTCGCCGTCGAGAAGGAGCTCGGGCTCGACCGCAGCAAGACCAACCTCGACGGCGGAGCCATCGCGATCGGTCACCCCCTCGGGGCGTCCGGCGCGCGCATCACGGCGCACCTCGTCCACGCGCTGCATCGCCGCAACCTGAACACCGCCGTGGGCAGCGCGTGTATCGGCGGCGGCCAGGGCCTCGCGGTGCTCATCGAGCGAATCTGACCTCCTGACTCTCTCCCTCCACCCGCGGCTTCGGTCCGCGCCCTTGTATGGTGATTCCATGAACGATGAGCTCATCTACGACTGGAACGAGGTCGGACGCCGCCACCCGCCCTTCGGCGCGGTGGAGTTCTTCGACGAGACCCTGCGCGACGGGCTCCAGAACCCCTCGGTGAAGGACCCCTCCATCGAGGAGAAGCTCGAGCTCCTCCACCTGATGGAGTCGCTCGGCATCCACGCCGCCGACATCGGGCTGCCGGGCTCGTCGAAGCGCGCCTTCGACGACGTGCTGCGCATGTGCAAGGAGATCGTCGCCACGGGGATGAAGCTCCGCCCGGCGTGCGCGGGCCGCACCGTCGCGGCGGACATCCTCCCGATGGTGGAGATCTCCCAGCAGGCGGGCGTCCCGGTGGAGGTCTACACCTTCATCGGGAGCTCGCCCATCCGCCTCTTCGCGGAGAGCTGGGACGTCGCCACGCTGCTCAAGCACAGCGCCGACGCCATCGACGTGGCGGTGAAGAACAACCTCCCGGTGGCCTACGTCACCGAGGACACCATCCGCTCGCGCCCGGAGGTGCTCGCCGCGCTCTTCAAGAACGCCATCGACCACGGCGCCTCGCGGCTGGTGCTCTGCGACACCGTGGGCCACGCGACGCCCGACGGCACGCGCAACCTCATCCGCTTCACGCAGAACCTCCTCAAGGCCTACGGCGCGCACCACGTGAAGCTCGACTTCCACAACCACAACGACCGGGGCCTCGGCCTCGTGAACGCGTTGACGGCCGTGGAGGAGGGCATCGACCGGGTGCACGGCACGGCGCTGGGCATCGGCGAGCGCGTGGGCAACACGGCCATGGAGCTCATCCTGCTCAACCTCAAGCTCGCCGGCGCGCTCGAGGGCCAGGACATGACCAACCTGATCCGGTACTGCGAGCTCACCTCGAAGGCCGTCGGGATGCCCGTGCCGGTGAACTATCCCCTCGTGGGCGCGGACGCCTTCCGCACCTCCACGGGCGTGCA
>CAIOSS010000144.1 GCA_903860995.1 uncultured delta proteobacterium
ACGCCCCGCAGTTCGACCCGTTGGAGGCGGTGCTGGTCTCGCAGCCGTTGGCGTCGTTGCCGTCGCAGTTGGCGAAGCCGGTGTTGCACGACCCGAGCACGCAGAGGCCCGCCATGCACGACGCCCCCGCGTTGGCGAACTGGCACGTGTTGCCGCACGCCCCGCAGTTCGACCCGTTGGAGGCGGTGCTGGTCTCGCAGCCGTTGGCGTCGTTGCCGTCGCAGTTGGCGAAGCCTGCGTTGCAGGCCGCCAGCACGCAGCCGCCGTTGCTGCACGCAGCGACGCCGTTGGCGCGCGCGCACACCGTGCCGCAGGCGCCGCAGTTCGACGCGGAGGTCTGCAGGTCCTGACAGGTCGTCGCGCCCGCGCTCGTGCACGGGGTGGTGCCCGCCGCGCAGGTGGTGGCGCACGCCCCGGCGACGCAGGCCGTACCGCTCGCGCAGACGACGCCGCAGGCGCCGCAGTTGGCGTTGTCCGTGAGGGGGTTGGTGCACGCGGTGCCGCACTGCACCTGGCCGGTCGCGCACGAGGGGACGCACGCCCCCGCGGTGCAGACCTCACCGGCGCCGCACGCGTTGCCGCACGCGCCGCAGTTGGCGCGGTCGACGCGCGTATCGGCGCAGAAGCGATCGCCGCCGCCGTCGACGCCCGCGTCGCCCGACGGACCGCTACAGAGCGCGAGCGAGGGGCCGCACTCGAGCCCGCAGCGGCCACCCGCGCAGAGCATCCCGGCGCCGCACGCGTTGCCGCACGCACCGCAGTGGGCGCGGTCGGTGTCTGTGGAGACGCAGCGGTCGCCGCAGAGCACCTGACCGGCGGGGCAGGCCACGCGGCAGACACCCGCGGTGCAGACCTGCGTGGGCGGGCACACGGTGCCGCAGGCGCCGCAGTTCAGCGGGTCGTCCTGCGGGTTGGTGCAGGCGCCGCCACAGGCGACCTGCGGGGCCGTGCACTGGACGTCGCGCGGCGCATCCATGACGCCGGCCTCGCCGCCGACCACGGTCGTTCCGACGCTGCAATGCGCAAGAGAGGTCAGCGCGACCATCAGAAGGCATGAACGGAGCAGTGTCATGGCGATCGTGGGACCTTTCGAGGGGGCGAAGCGCAGGCACGCGGGTACCGGAGCCCGCACGCGCGGACCGCGGAGTTCCGGGGGAGTTGAGGTTCCATCGAAGGCCGGTAGTTCGGACCGGTTCGGAGAGCAGTGGTTCTGGTCAAACCGGCGGCCTCGGACGGAGATCTGATTCTCCACCAGTTGCCCGGAGCCGCTCAAGGATGTTGTGGCATGACCCTTCCTGATTGTCCGCGGTTCACTCACCGCTGAGGTGCGCGCACCTCACGAGCGGACCTCCGCCGACGCGACCGATCCACTGGGCCACGGGCGCCGGCTGACGCGGGTGCTTCGCTCGCTCAGAACAGCACGGGCAACGGCGTCGCCCGCGACGTCGTGGTGCCGTCGCCGAGCTCGCCGTGCGCGTTGCGGCCCCAGCACTGCACTGCGCCGGTGGCGAGCAGGACGCACGTGAACTGATAGCC
>CAIOSS010000145.1 GCA_903860995.1 uncultured delta proteobacterium
CACCGGAGACGGCGCCGCCCCCGCCGCCGCGGGCACCGACATGACCTTCGGCGCGCCCGCGGGGCGCCTCGGGCCCGACGCCATCGACGGCGCGATGTCCGCGCGGCGCCCGGAGGTGCTCGCGTGCCTGCGCGACGCCCCGTCGCGGCCGGCGCAGCTGCGGGTGCAGTTTCGCTACGACGGCGACGGTCGGGTGAGCAACGTGTCGGTGATGCCCGCGGCCTTCCAGGCCTGCGTGGCGCCCATCGTCGCGGCGGTGCAGCTCCCCACCTCGCTCGCGGTGCGAGAGCTCGGCACGTGGATCTGCCCCACCGCCAACTGATCGGTCAGAAGTAGTACCGGACGTGGAAGGCGCCGCCGACGCCGAAGCCCAGGCCGACGCCGTTGTTGTTGTGGACGGCGAGGCGCGGCACGGCCTCGAAGGCGAGGTCGAGGGGGATGGTCTTGAGCTGCACCGCGAGGCCGAGGGGGAGCTCGAGGCCGAGGGCGAGGCTGTCGCTGTTGCCGAAGCCCGCGTAGAGGCCGGGGCCGATGTAGAATTCCAGGTCGGCGGTGGTGCCGCGGATGAGCGTCGCCGGGTGGAAGAGGTAGTCGGCCCGGAGGAACACCCCGCTGCTGTTGTCGAGGTAGTCGCGCCCGAAGCGCCCGTTGCGGTACCAGAACGACAGCACGAACTGGAGCGACGTGCGCTGGGTCATGAAGTAGTGCGCCGAGAGGCCGACGTCGGGGTAGCCGAGGGCCAGGCCGAGCCCGAAGCGGCGGGCGCCGCCGACCTGGGCGTGGGCGACGGAGGGGGCGGCGAGGCAGAGGGCGATCGCGGTCGCGGCAGACGCCAGAAGGAGTGTGGATTTCTTCATGGGGCCATCCTCCAGGGCAATGGACGCGCTGCGCAATAGGGTTGTCGCGCGCCGCGGGCGCGTTTCGCGACGCCCATGTGGGCACGATGTTCTGGTACGTTCCGCCGTCGTTTCCAGGAGGTGTCTGTCGTGTTCAAGAAGATGGTCGTCGGCGTGGATTTTTCGGAGCATAGCGACCGCGCGGTGAAGGCCGCGCTCCAGCTGGCGCGCAGCGTGGGCGGCTCGGTCGTGCTGGTGGGCGTCATCCCCTCGCCCACCGAGATCGTCCCCTCGGGCACCCCGGAAGACCAGGTCACCGGCAGCATCGAGCACCGCCTGCGCGACCGCGCGGCCGAGCTGTCGAAGTCCTCGGGCGTCGCCGTCGACTACGGCGTCGAGGTGAGCGAAGACCCCGCCGCGGCGCTCACCCGCTTCGTCGCCACCTGGGGCGGCGACGTGCTCGTGGTCGGCACCAGCGCCCGCTCGGGCCTCAACCGCGTGCTCGTGGGCTCCGTCGCCGAGCGCGCGCTGCGCACGTCCACGGTGCCCGTGCTCGTCATCGGCCCCGCCGCCGCGATCTGATCGCCCCCCGCGCTCTGCCTCAGGGCGCCCCCGCGTCGGCGGGCGCCACCGGCAGCGCCGCGCTCCACAACAGCCGCTGCGTGCCGCCGTCCTGGGTCTCGATCCACGACGCCTGCACCGTGCCGTCCGCCGCCAGCAGCGCCCGCAGCGAGGACACCGTGCCCAGCGGCGAGGTGATCACGCTGCGCGACACCGACGGCTGCTCCGGCGACGACCACGCCCGCATCACGAGCTGCGCCCGCGCCTGCGCGCCGTCGGCCCCGAGGGCCAGCGCGCCGCCGCCCTTCGGCAGCCCCACCAGCCACGGCGAGCCGTCGCTCTGGAACCACCCCGTGTTGGCTGTGCCCCAGCGGTCGCCCGCGAGCTCGTAGGTGTTGAAGGCCGCGCGCCGCGGGCCCGCGCCCGGCGCCGCGGGGTTGGTCGTGGTGAGCGACCAGGACGCGAGGAAGCGCCCGCCCCCGAGCGCCACCGCCAGCGCCGCGCGGTTGTCCCCCGTGAGCACCCTGAACGGCGGCCGGAACATCGTCGACGTCGCCCCCGCGTCCGAGGTGACCGACGCCGACGCCGACGCCAACACGTCCGTCGCCCCGTCGCCCGCCGCCCCGCGCGCGGGGCCCGTCCAGGTCACCAGCAGCGCGTCGCCCGCGGCCGGGTCGACCGCCACGCTCACCTGGTCGAGCCCGCAGGTGTCGGCCACCGGCCGCGACGCGCTCCACCCCGCGGCGGTGCGCACCCGGTGCCGGAGCTGCGCCCCGCTCGCGCACGACCCGCCCGGGATCGCGTAGACCACGTGCAGCGCCCCGGTCGACCCGACCCCCATGCCCGCCAGGCTCGGCGGCTCGCTGCCCTGCAGCGTCACCGGCTCCGGCACCGTCCACGCGGCCCCGAGGAAGCGCCGGACGTACAGCACCGGGCCCAGCGCCCCGTCGGCGCGGGTGAGCACCGCGGGCGTGGGCTCGCTGGTGGTCCACAGCACCGACTCCGAGCTCGCGCCCGCGGGCAGCGCCCACGCGAAGGCCGCCGTCCAGGTGATGCCGTTGCGCTCCGCCACGCTCACCGCGGTCGCCCCGTCGGCGCGCGCCGCGGTCAGCACCAGGAAGGTGCGCCCCCCGGCGGCCGCCACCGGCCACGCCGAGCGCAGCGCCCCGTCGGCGCGCTGCTGCACCACCTGCGGCGCGCCGAAGCGCCACCGGGCGTTCGGGTCTTCCCCCGGCGCCCCGCACGCCGCGAAGCCCAGGCACCCCAACCCCACCCACGCCGACCGGAGAGCACCCACGAATTGACCCTTTACTGCGTATTGCCGATGGCAAGGCCCACGTACTCCTGCGACGCCCCGCGCCGCACGAGGAACACCGCGCGCCCGTCCCGCGCCGCCGCCACCACGTCGTCGGTGCCGCGCACCGGGCGCCGGTCGGCCTCCAGGATGACGTCCCCGGGGCGCAGCCCCGCCTGGTCGGCCGCCCCGCCGCGCTGCACGCCCATGATCACCACCGCCGCGACGGGCCCGAGACCCAGCCGCGCCGCGTAGGCCGGCGGCAGCGTCTCGATGGTGATCCCGAAGCCCGTCGGGCCCGGCGCC
>CAIOSS010000146.1 GCA_903860995.1 uncultured delta proteobacterium
CCCGCCGCGCCGACAGCCCCCGCCGCGCCCGCTGCGCCCGCGCCCTCGGCGGAAGACCGCGCCCTCGACGGATCCCCCGTAGAGCCCCGCACCCGCGCGCCGAGCTCGCCCGATCCCGTCGCGGGCGCCTTCACCCTCGCGCAGGCGACCGACGGGCTCACCGGCACCGGCGCCCTCACGGCCGAAATCGAGACCACCATGGGCACCTTCACCTGCGCGCTGCTCGAGCGCGAGGCGCCCATCACGGTGGCCAACTTCGTCGGCCTCGCCCGCGGCCGCCGCCCCTTCTGGGATCCGGTCGCCTCGGAGTGGGCGCGTCGGCCCTTCTACGACGGCTCGATCTTCCACCGGGTGATCCCGGGCTTCATGATCCAGGGCGGCGACCAGCTCCGCTCGGGCAGCGGCGACACGGGCTACACCATCACCGACGAGAACGTCCGCCCCCACAACGCCGGCGGCCAGCTCTGCATGGCCAACCGCGGACCCAACACGGGCAGCGCGCAGTTCTTCATCACCGAGGTGGCCCGCGATCACCTCGACGGCACCTACTCGATCTTCGGCAACTGCACGCCGGTCGACCTCGTCGGTCGCGTCACCGCGGTTCCGAGCGCCAACGACCGCCCCGTCACCCCGGTCTTCATCCGCCACGTGCGGGTGCGCCGGGGCTGATCCCCCCCTTTTCCCGACGAGCGCCCGTCAGCGCGCCAGGATCCGCGCGACGCCCTCGATGCTCGACACCAGGGTCGTCGCCAGGCGCTCGGCCCCGCCGTCGCCCCGCAGCAGCAGGATGAGCTCCTCGTCGTTGCGCACCTTGAAGGTGTGCACCGAGACGCCCGAGAGGCGCCGCGCGTCGAGCACGTAGCCCTCGCCGCGCGCGATGAAGGGCGCGTACGCCGCCAGCTCCTCGCACTCGTTCACGTCGCCGTCCCAGGCGATGAGCATCCCCTCGGCGTTGGCGAGCAGGAGGTGCGTGAGCCCCGCCCGGTCGCGCTGCGCGGCGAGCAGGAACCTCAACGCGGTGGCGAGGTCATCCGAGCGGCGGCTTCGGCGATCGGCGTCGGACGAGGAGCTGGTCTGCATGGATCGAACGTTGGCGCATCGCCCGAGGGCTCTGCCACTTTTCGACACAGCCCCGCTCAGCCGTTGGAGGGTGGGCCGACCTCGTCGCCCTCGGCGATGCCGCGCAGCGTGTCGTCGACGTAGGCCGCCGCCCGACCCTCGCGGATCGCCGCGCGCATCCCGCGCATCAGCGAGCCCAGGAAGTAGACGTTGTGCAGGGACATCACCCGCGCCGCGAGGATCTCCCCCGCCAGGAAGAGGTGGCGCAGGTACCCGCGGGTGTAGCGCCCGCCCGCGCCGTTGCAGCACTGGCCCTCGCACCGCGGGTCGATGGGGCCGTCGTCGAGGCGGTGCCGCGCCTGCTTGATGTTCACGCGCCCGCGCCAGGTGAGGCACTGGCCGTTGCGCGCGTTGCGGGTGGGCAGCACGCAGTCGAACATGTCGACGCCCGCGAGCGCGCCCACGAGCAGGTCGCGCGGCGTGCCGACGCCCATGAGGTAGCGCGGCCGGTCGTCGGGCATCTGGTGCGCGACGGCGCGCAGCACCCGGTGCATGTCGGGCACCGGCTCGCCCACCGACAGGCCTCCGAGCGCGACGCCGTCGAAGGGCATCGCGGCGATGGACTCCAGGTGCCGGAGCCGGAGGTCTTCGTGAATGCCCCCCTGCACGATGCCGAAGAGCGCCTGGCCCGGGCCGCGCGGGGCTTCCAGGCAGCGCCGCGCCCACTTCGTCGTGCGCTCCATCGCGCGCTCGATGGCGGCGCGGTCGGCGTCGCCGGGCGGGCACTCGTCGAGCACCATCGCGATGTCGCTGCCGAGCAGCGACTGCACCCGCACGCTCTCCTCGGGCGTCAGGCGCTTGAGGGCGCCGTCGATGTGCGAGCGGAAGGTCACGCCGTCGTCGTCCATGGTGCGCGGCTTCGCCATCGAGAACACCAGGAAGCCGCCGCTGTCGGTGAGCATCGCCCGCGGCCAGCGGGAGAAGCCGTGGAGCCCCCCGAGCGCCTGCACCACCTCCGCGCCGGGGCGCAGCCACAGGTGGTAGGTGTTGCCGAGCACGATGCCCGCGTCGGTGGTGCCGACCTCCTCCATCGTGAGCCCCTTCACGGTGCCGATGGTGCCGACGGGCATGAAGGTGGGCGTCTCGACCGGGCCGTGCGGCGTCTGGAGGAGCGCGGTGCGCGCGTGGCCGTCGCGGGCGGTGACGTCGAAGGAGAATCCGGGGGTGGACATCATCGAAGGGCGCGGACCATACCGCGCGCCCTTCACAGGACAAGCATCGCGTCGCCGTAGGAGAAGAAGCGGTAGCGCGCCGCGATGGCCCGGGCGTAGGCCGCCCGCACCGGGTCGACGCCGCCGAAGGCCATCACCAGGGCGAGCAGCGTCGAGCGCGGAAGATGGAAGTTGGTCAGCAGCGCGTCGACCACCTTGAAGGTGTAGCCCGGCTGGATGAGCAGCCGGGTCTCGCCCGTGGCGTCGCCGTCGAGGCCCCACGACTCCAGCGTGCGCACCACCGTGGTGCCCACCGCGACCACCGGGCGGCCGTCGCGCTTCGCCGCCCGCACCGCCGCCGCCGTCGCCGCGGGCACATCGTACCACTCGCGGTGCATGGGGTGCGCGTCGAGGTCGTCGACCATCACCGGGGCGAAGGTGCCGGGGCCCACGTGCAGCGTGACCGCCGCGCGCTCGATGCCGCGCGCGGCCATCGCCGAGAAGAGGCCGTCGGTGAGGTGCAGCCCCGCGGTGGGCGCGGCCACCGCGCCGGGCCGGTCGGCATACACGGTCTGGTAACGCTCCCGGTCGCTCGCCTCGGGGGCGCGGTGCATGTACGGCGGCAGCGGCATCTCGCCGTGGCGCTCGATGGCCGCCCGCGGGTCGTCGGCGATCAGCTCGACGTCGAGCATCATCCCGTCGCGGCCGAGCACGCGCACCGAGAGCCCCTCGCCGATGGCGATCAGCGCGCCGTCGCGGAGGGGCTTGGAGGCGCGGCCGAGGGCCTCCCAGCGCCGACCGTCGCCGCCGGTCTCACGCACCAGCAGGAACTCCGCCTTCCCGCCGCTGGCCTTCACCCCGCGCAGCCGCGCCGGGATGACCCGCGTGTCGTTGACCACCAGGAGGGCCCCCGCGGGGAGCAGCGCGGGCAGCGAGCGGACCGCGTCGTCGGAGAGCTCGGCCCCCGCGCGGCGAAGCACCAGCAGGCGGCTCGCGTCGCGCTCGGCGAGGGGCGACGAGGCGATCAGGTCGGAGGGGAGCTCGAAGTCGAGATCAGCGGTTCGCACGCGGGGCTTCTTGCGACGAAGTCGGCGGGCTCCACAAGTGCAACAGCTCGCCATCGACCGTCGTGACCCACGCGTCGCCTCGGTCGCCCGGGGTCACCTGCGGGACGATGCCGCGCTGGCGGCGGTCGTCCCGTCGCAGGTCGATCACCCAGCGGCGGCTGCCGTCGGGCTCGAGCGCCACGAGCCGACCCTCGGGGCTCACGAGGAGCATGGCGCCGACGTCGTCGACCATCGCCCACTCGGTGAAGGATGGAGCCTCGACCCGGCGAAACGCCCCGGCGGCATCGATCCGGAGCAGCGCGGCTGACGTCCCCACGATCCACGCGAGCGCCTCGCCGCCCGACGGGCTCCAGCCTCGGACGGACCCGGGGAGCGCCCGGGGGGGACCCGGCACCCCGTCGGCGTCGAGCGGGAACACCGCGCGCTGGGTCACCGCGAGCGTCGCGCCTCGCACGGCGATGAGATGGAGCAGGCCCTCGACGCCTGGCACCAGCCGGATCGTGCCCGAGGGCTCGAAGACCGCGAGGCCGCGCGGAACTCCCACCGCGACGTGCCCGTCGGCGAGGGTGGCCGGGGACGTCATCGGACCTGCGGCGACGCTGCGCATCGAGGCGATGCCGCCGTCGGGGTGCAGCGTGACGAAGGCGAGGCTCTGCTGGTTGGACACCACGGCCACCTCGGTGCCGTCGGGGCGTTCGAGGAGGCCATGGAGCTGCCCCGGGAGCTGCGCCGCGACGCGCACGCGACCGTCGATGCCCAGCCGGAAGAGTGTCCCGCCCGCGCCGAGGACCACGAGCCGCCCGCGCCGGTCGCAGCGGGGTGTGAACTCCGTCGACGGTGGTTCCTCGACGGGGCTCGAGCGGGTCGCGCCCGTCTCCGGGTCGACGAGTACGAGGGAAGAGGGTGCGCGGGTGAAGACGGCGAGGCGCCCATCGGGCAGGCGGATGGGCGCGTTCACCCCGGAGCCGCCGAGCGGAATGGCGTCGACGCGGGTCCAGGGAGCGGCCGGGAGCGTGGTGTGCGGCGGGTCGGCGAGGGCCGCGGTCGCGCCGACGAGCAG
>CAIOSS010000147.1 GCA_903860995.1 uncultured delta proteobacterium
GGCCCGCCGGGGCATCCCCCCGGAGGGGCCGCTGGAGATGGTGCGCAACGACCCGGCGGTGCGACCGGGCGAGCTCTTCGCGCAACACTGCGGCACCTGCCACGCGGTGCGCGGCGTCAGCCAGCAGCGGAAGGGGCCACGCCTCGACGGCTTCGGCTCGCGCGAGTGGGCGACGGCCTTCGTGGTCTGGCCCGACCACCCAGAGCTCATGGGGACGACGGAGATCCACGACATGCCTCCGCAGCACCGGCGGCTCCGGGACGAAGGTGTGCGCGCGGTGGCGGAGTGGCTTTACTCGCGAGGGTATGAGCCCGGCGAGGCCGCGCCCGACGCCGCGCTCGTGACCGCGGGCGAGGCGATCTACCGGCGCCGCTGCACCACCTGCCACCAGGGGGCGGGCGACACGTCCGAGACCGAGGCCGCCGACCGCGACGCCCCCAACCTCGACGCGTGGGGATCGCGCGCGTACATCCGCTCGCAGATCGTGAACCCCGGGGCGCCCGAGAACTACGGCGCGCGCAACCACATGCCGCGCTTCCACGACCGGCTGAGCGAACGCGAGCTCGCGATGGTTGTGGACTACGTGCGCTCGCTGCGCGGCCGCCCGGCTCCGGCGGTGCGGGACGAGCCCGAGGCACCGACGCCCTGACTTGACCCTCGGCGCGGGCGGGCGGTAACGCACTGCGCCCGATGTTCACCGGTCGCCCGACAGCACGATGGTCCGCCGCGGGGTGGCTCCTCGCGGCGACCCTCTGGGGGTCGGCGGGGGGGGCGCAGCCGGCGCCCGATGCGGGCGCGGAGCACGATCCGCTCGGCGTCGGTGACTCCCCCGAGGTGCCCGACGACAGCCCTACGACGCCAGAGACCACCGCGCCGGCGGCGACGCCCGACGCGCCGCTGCCGACCCGGCCGCACGCGGTCACCGGGGTCACGCGACCGGTGCGGGCGCGGATGTTCGGCCGCTCGGACGACCGCGCGGAGCACGAGCGATTGGCGGCGGCGCTGCGAGCCCGGCGGCGGCGCGCCCCGGGGGACCCCGAACAGCTGGAGCTCCCGGGAATCCCTGATGCGTGGTTCTTCCGCCCGAGGGTGGGAGGCCGGGCGAGGGTGTTCGTGTACCTGCACGCGCGGGGGGCCGACCCCCGGGAGAACTGTGCGCGCTTCGCCCCGGTGGTGACCCCGCGGGGCTGGCTCGTCTGTCCGCAGGGCCCCGGCATGCGCGGCGACGGCCACCGGGTCTGGAACAACAACGCCGCCCTCGCGCACAGCTACACCATGACCGCCCTCGACGCCCTCTTCCGGCGCTTCCCCCGGCGGGTGCGGCGCAACGACAACGTGGTGATGGGCTTCAGCGAGGGCGCCTTCGTCGCGATGCAGACCGGGCTGATGGAGCCCGTGGTGTTCCCACGCTGGCTCATCTTCGCCGCGCACGACGGCTACGTCGGGATGAACTCCGAGCTCTACCCCGCGGCGCGCCGCGCCCTCCGCCGCGTGTACCTGCTTACCGGGGCAGGTGATGGCATCGTGGAGCGCACCCGCCGCGCCGCCGCGCTCATGCGCCGCGAGCGCCTCGGTCGGGTCGAGCTCCGAATCCTCCCCGGCGCGGGGCACCAGTTGCCGCCGGACTTCGCGCCCGTGGTGCGCCGCGCGCTCGCGTGGGTCACCGCCATCCGCTGAGCGCGTGCTTGACACAGGGGCACCCCTCGTTAGAGTCCGCCGCCCGTCACCAACCCCATCCCCCCCGTTGAGGCACAGCGTTCCATGCAGGTTACTGTCTCGCGTCTCTCGCCCGTTGAAGTGTCGCTCCGCGTCGTGCTCGCCCAGGAGAAGGTCGACGCCGAGCTCGACCGGGCCTTCCAGAAGCTCGGGCGCGACGCGCAGATCCGAGGGTTCCGCAAGGGCAAGGTGCCGCGCCCGGTGCTCAAGCAGTACTTCGGCGGCCAGGTTGCCTCCGACGTGCTCCGCCGGATGATCGACGAGTCCCTGCCGGGCGCCATCCGCGACCAGAAGCTCGAGGTCATCGGCCAGCCGCGCGTCGAGCTGGTGGGCGACATGCAGAGCACCGCCGAGTGGGGGTACACGGCGCAGTGCGAGGTCCGCCCCGACATGAGCGGCATCGACCTTGGCGCGCTCAAGCTCACCCGCAAGGTGTACTCGGTCGGCGACAAGGAGCTCGACGTCGCGCTCCAGCAGAAGCGCGAAGAGAACGCCACGCTCCGTACGCCGGAGCCGATGCGCCCGGCGGTCGAGACCGACACGGCGACCTTCGACGTCGCCATCCTGGTCGACGGCAACGAGTTGGCGGAGTTCGGCGCCAAGGGCCGCACCGTCGAGCTCGGCCGCAACACCCTCATCAAGGAGATCGACGAGGGGCTGCGCGGGATGTCTCCGGGCGAGACCCGGGAGGTCCCCGTCACCTTCCCCGAGACCCACCGTCAGAAGGAGCTCGCGGGCAAGGTCGGCAGCTTCCGCCTCACGCTCACCGCCCTCCAGGAGAAGGTGCTGCCCGAGCTCGACGACGAGTTCGCCAAGGACACCGGCGCCGAGAGCCTCGAGGCCCTGAAGGCCAGCACCCTCGCCACGCTCCAGAAGCAGTTCGCCGATCGCTCCGACGACGAGGTCCGCGAGGAGGCCATCGAGAGCCTCGTGAAGGCCAACACCATCCCGGTGCCCCCGTCGCTCGTGACGCAGGTGCTTGGTCAGCTCCGCCCGTCGCTACTCCGTGAGCTCGGCGGCACCCTCGGCGAGGGCGCCGACCTCGAGAGCACCCTGCGCGGCGAGGCCGAGCAGCGCGTGCGCGCGGGCCTGCTCCTCACCGAGGTGGCCCGCACCCACGGCATCAGCGTCACCGAGGCCGATCTCAACACCCGGCTCGAGGAGATGGCGAAGGAGACCGGGCGCGCGCTCCCGCGGCTGCGCGTGGAGTACCGCGACCAGGGCAAGCGCGACCTTCTCATCAGCGAGGTGCTGGAGAAGAAGGTCCTCGACCTGCTGTTGAGCAAGGCGACGATCACCGAGGTCCCGACCGACGCGAGCGAAGTCGCTCCGGCGAAAC
>CAIOSS010000148.1 GCA_903860995.1 uncultured delta proteobacterium
CAGGGCGGCATGGGGGGCCCCAGCCCGATGCAGCCGATGTCGAGCGGGCCGATGTCCCAGGGACACAACCCGATGCACTCGCACCAGGGCGGATCGACGCCGACGCCCGCGCCGCAGCAGCCGCCGCCCGGCGCTCACAAGACCATGTTCGGGTCCTTCGACCTGGGCGGTGGGGGCAAGGCGCTGGCGATGATCGGGCGCCTGCCGAGCTGCGACATCGTGCTCCCGTACCCGCAGGTCTCCAGCCGTCACACGTCGGTGATGCGCGCGCCCGACGGCACGCTGGTCATCAGCGACCTCGGCAGCACCAACGGCACCTACGTCAACGGCCAGCGCCTGGTGCCCGGGCAGACCGTCGCGGTGCCCCCCAAGACCAAGATCTTCATCGGCCCGTACCCCGTGGTGGTCGACCTGCAGGGCAACGCCATCGCGGCGTACATCGAGCAGGAGACGCAGTTCGAGAGCGCCAACCTGGTCGAGATCGAGGCGCTCGACCTCTTCCTGAAGGTGCCCGACCGCGACAAGCCCGGCACCGACAAGATCCTCCTCAACAAGGTCACCTTCAAGGCGCTGCCGGGTGACCTCATCGCGCTGATGGGCCCGTCGGGCGCGGGCAAGACCACGCTTCTCACGGTGCTCAACGGCTACCTCCGGCCCACCTCCGGCGAGGTGCGGGTCAACGGCGAGAGCCTCTACGCCATCTACGACGCGCTCCGCGGGAGCATCGGGTACGTGCCCCAGGACGACCTGCTGCACCCCGAGCTCACGGTGAAGGAGGCCATCTCGTACAGCGCGAAGTTCCGCCTCCCGTCGGACTACTCCGACGAGGAGATCGAGCGGCGCGTCCAGCAGACGATGAAAGACCTCGGCCTGGATCACCTGGCCAACACCATCATCGGGTCGCCCATCAAGAAGGTGCTCTCCGGCGGCCAGCGCAAGCGCGTCAACATCGCGCTGGAGCTGGTGACCGACCCGGCGCTGATGTTCCTCGACGAGCCCACGTCGGGCCTCGCGGCCGACGACACCGTGGCGCTCATCGACCTGCTCTCCAACCTCGCCAAGCGCTACGGCAAGACGATCATCGTCACGATCCACCAGCCCGCGAAGGAGGAGTTCGAGAAGTTCAACCTCGCGTTCATCATGGGCTTCGGCGGCGAGCCCGTGTACTTCGGCCCGTCCGGCAAGGACTGCTACGACTTCTTCGCGCGCTACCGGGGTCAGCCCATCGACAACCCGCGCGACATGTTCGACCAGCTCAAGAACCGCGAGGACGACGTCGTCAAGCGGGGGCAGTTCCCCAACAAGTCCGAGGCCCGCCTCGGGGCCGCCCGGGAGTGGCGCGCGGAGTTCTACCGCCCCGACAACACGGTCTTTCGCAACATGTACTCGGGCAAGCGAGAGCCCGGGAAGCCTGGCCAGTCGAGGCCGCCGACGCGCTCGGCGGTGCCGCTCATCCGGCAGTTCGCCCTGCTTCTCTCGCGCTACGCCAAGATCAAGTCCCGCGACGTCTCCGGGCTCATGATCATGCTGCTCCAGGCGCCCATCATCGGCGGCCTGCTGGCCGCGGTGTTCTTCGACTCCCCGAAGCTCCCCAACC
>CAIOSS010000149.1 GCA_903860995.1 uncultured delta proteobacterium
ACCAACCTCGCCTTCACCCGCATCTCCGCGCCCATCGCGGGGGTGGTCATCCAGCGCTCGATCGATGAGGGTCAGACCGTCGCCGCCAGCTTCCAGGCCCCGACGCTCTTCCAGATCGCGGGGGACCTCACCCGCATGCGCATCATCGCCAACGTCGACGAGGCCGACATCGCGCAGATGCGCGAGCACCTCATGGCCACGGCGCGGGTCGACGCCTTCCCCGGCGAGACCTTCCGCGGCGAGCTCATCGAGCTGCGCTTCGGCTCGCAGACCACCAGCGGCGTGGTCACGTACCCCGCGGTGATCACCGTCGCCAACCCCGACCTGAAGCTCCGCCCCGGGATGACGGCGACGGTCACCGTGGTCGCCGCGCGGCACCCTGGCGTGCTCTTCGTCCCCAACGCGGCGCTGCGCTTCCGCCCCGCGAGCGCGACGGCGGACGGCGGCGCGACGACGGTCGAGGTCGACCCCCACCACGGCACCCTCTACGTCCTGCGCGGCGGACGTCCGGTGGCCGTGCCGGTGACCCTGGGGCTGCACGACGACCGGCGCACGGAGGTGTCGGGCGCGGGCCTCGCGGAGGGCGCGCAGGTGATCACCGACGAGATCGAGCAGCCCGCCGCGTCGGGCACTTCGGGGGCGCCCGGCATGGGCGCGAGGCGGAGAGCGCCGTGAGCGCGCCCGACACGGTCATCAAGATGGAGCGTGTCGAGAAGGTCTACCGCACCGGCGAGCTGGTATTCCACGCGTTGCGGGGCATCACGCTCGACATCGCGTCGGGGGAGTTCGTGGCCATCGGGGGGCCGTCGGGCAGCGGCAAGAGCACCCTCATGAACCTCATCGGGTGCCTCGACCGTCCGAGCGCCGGTCGCTACCTGCTCGCCGGTCAAGACGTCTCCGGGCTCGACGCCGACGCCCGCGCCTTCGCGCGCAATCGGCTCATTGGTTTCGTGTTCCAGGGCTTCAACCTCCTGGCGCGCACCTCGGCGCTGGAGAACGTCGAGCTGCCGCTCGCCTACCGGGGCATGGGGTCGAAGGAGCGTCGGCGCCGCGCCACCGAGTCGCTGGCCCTCGTCGGCCTCGCGGACAAGCTCGACAACACCCCAGCGCAGCTCTCCGGGGGGCAGCAGCAGCGGGTAGCCATCGCGCGCGCGCTGGTCACCGACCCGAAGGTGCTGCTCGCCGACGAGCCCACGGGCAACCTCGACTCGCGCACCACCGAGGACGTGCTCGCCCTCCTCCAGGGGCTCCACCGCGACCACGGGCTCACCATCGTGATGGTCACGCACGAGCCCGAGGTGGCGCAGTGCGCGGGGCGCATCATCGTGGTGCGCGACGGGCTCATCGGCAGCGACACGCCCAACCCCACGCCGCGGCGCGCGGAACTCCACACCGGATCGACCAGCCCGCTGCTCGCGGGGGGCGCGTAGGCGGCGGGCCGATGGGCATGTGGTGGATGGCGTTTCGCCTCGCGCTCCGGTCGCTCACGCGCAACAAGCTGCGCGCGGCGCTTACCGTGCTGGGTATTCTCATCGGGGTGGCCGCGGTGGTGGCGATGACCGCGCTCGGCGACGGGGCCAGCGCGAGCATCCAGAACCAGATGGGCGCCCTGGGGGTCAACCTGCTGTGGGTGTTCCCGGGGTCGAACACCTCGAGCGGGGTGCGCGGCGAGGTGGGGAGCCGCCCGACGGTCACGCAAGACGACGCCGAGGCCATCGCCCGCGAGCTGTTCACCGTGCAGGCCGTGGCGCCCGTGATCACCGCCAGCGCGCAGGTGGTGGTGGGCGCGCGCAACTACGCCACCCGGGTGACGGGCTCGACGCCAGACTACCTCCGGGTGCGTGCCTGGCCCATCGCCCGCGGGGCTGCGTTCACCGAGGCCGACCTGCGCCTCGCGGCCCGCACCTGCATGATCGGCGAGACCGTCCGGAGGGCCCTCTTCGACCAGGCCGACCCCATCGGGCAGACCGTGCGCATCGGGCGGATGCCCTGCACCGTCGTGGCGCTGCTGGCCCCGAAGGGTCAGGGGAGCTTCGGCCAGGACTACGACGATACCGTGGTGATGCCGATCACCGCGGTGCGCGCGCGCCTGCGGCACACCCCGGGTCGCGAGGTCGACCAGATCATGGTGTCGGTGCGCGAGCAGGAGCTCATGACCCGCGCCCAGGGGCAGCTCACCGCCCTGTTGCGGCAGCGCCACCGCGTGCCCGAAGGGGAGGAGAACGACTTCATGGTCCGCAACCTCCAGGACCTCATGGCGACGCTGGAGCGCACCCGCTCGACGCTCTCCACGCTGCTGCTCGCCATCGCCTGTATCGCCCTCCTCGTGGGCGGCATCGGGGTCATGAACATCATGCTGGTGAGCGTGTCCGGGCGCACCCGAGAGATCGGCATCCGGCTCGCCATCGGCGCGCGCTCGGCGGACATCCTCGCGCAGTTCCTGGTGGAGGCCGTGACGCTCTCGACCATCGGCGGCGTGGCGGGCCTGGCGCTCGGCGTGGGCGCGGGCACGGTGCTGGGTCGCGCGATGGAGTGGACGGTGCGCTTCTCGCCGACCGCGGCGGTCATCGCCTTCGCCACCTCCGGGGGCATCGGGGTGGTCGTCGGGTTCGTCCCGGCGCGGCGTGCGGCCCAGCTCGACCCCATCACGGCGTTGCGACATGAGTGAGTCGTCGGCACGCTCCGCACGCCGCTCGACCCTCGATGCACAAAGGCTTCTCCCGGTGGATCCGAAGGCGCCATGTACGCACCCGGCGAGGTGATCGCCGACCGCTATGAGATCGTCCGCGCGCTGGACTCCGGCGCGATGGGAGAGGTCTTCGAGGCGATGCACCGCGCCCTGCACCGGCGGGTGGCCCTCAAGGTGCTGCGCTCCGAGCTCGGCGTGAGCGACGAGACCATGGAGCGCTTCAGCCGCGAGGCGCAGGCCGCCGCCGCCATCGGGCACCCCAACATCGTCGATGTCATCGACCTGGGCATCCACGACGATCGCCCCTTCCTGGTGATGGAGCTTCTGGAGGGCGAGAGCCTGCTCCAGCGCATGCGCGGGCCGTGTCCGCCGACCGTCGAGGCCGCGGTGCGCATCGCGGCGCAGGTGCTCTCCGCGCTGGCGTCGGCGCACGCGCTCGGGGTCATCCACCGCGACGTGAAGCCCGAGAACGTGTTCGTGCTGGCGGGCTCCGAGCTGCGGGTGAAGCTGCTCGACTTCGGGGTGTCGAAGTTCGCGCCCGTGCACCACTCGCGGCGGGCGTACACCCGGGAGGGCGTCGTGCTCGGGACGCCCCGGTACATCGCCCCGGAGCAGTGGCTCGACGCGCGGCGGGTCGACCACCGCGCCGACCTCTTCTCCGTTGGCGTGCTGCTCTATGAGATGCTCACCGGGGTCTTCCCCTACCCCGGCGACAACGAGTCCGACATCTTCCGCAGCCTCGTCGAGCAGGACGTCGAGCCGGTGGCGCCGAGCGCCCTGCGCCCGGAGGTGCCGCGGGGCCTCGACGCAGTGGTGCTGCGCGCGCTCGAGGTAATGCCCGCCGCGCGCTTCCCCACCGCCCAGGATTTCCTCGACGCGCTTCAGCCCTTCGGCGCGGCCGGCATCGAGGCCACCGACGCGCCGCCGTCGTCGCGCACCATCCCCCCGCCCGCGCCGCTCAGCGTGCTCATCGCCGAGCGCCCTGCCTCCCGGCCGCCGTCGCCCCCAGAGGC
>CAIOSS010000150.1 GCA_903860995.1 uncultured delta proteobacterium
AACGACACTCCCGACACCGAAGAGCACGCGGTTGGAGATTTCGACGTTCAACTTCATGGTATAACCTCACCAGTCAAGCAGATGTTGTCGACGCACGTGGACGTCGATGGAAGCAGCACAGGGTCGAGGAGCACGACGCCGCCGCCGGTGATCGCGCCGCCGAGCGACGACGTCGACGCTCCCGTCAACTGGACGGCGGGGGTGCACCTGCCGCCGTCACGAAAAACGAAGCCGCTGCTGCAGCCGTCGGCGGCAACGCAGGCGCCGTCGCCGCCGTTGTGCAAGCCCGTCGCGCACGTCAACTCCCGGTGGTCGTTCGGCTTCGCGCCGTCGTCGGTGGGCACGCAGCCCGCCGATACGGCGACGAAGACAACGACCCGCAGACGCATGGCCAGGGTCATCGCGCCTCCGCGGCAGTGGCGACCGTGCCCGCAGGCGAAGTCGCCGTCGTCGCCGATACAGGCTCGCTGTCGGCGGGCCATAGCGCGCACGCCAGAGGAAACGCCGTCGAGGCGACCGCGAGCACGCCCGACACGATCGCCGTGCCCGCCCACGCATTCGCCGACGCGACCTTTCCGTCGACAGTCGAGCGCTGCAAGGCGGCGACGTTGGGATCGACGGCGTCGTTGTACGTGGCGAGCCCAACCTGCGCGTCTTCGTTCGCCCACACGCTCATCGCCGTCGCGCCGCCAGCGACCAGACCGAGCGCCACCGGGATCGACGCCATCTGCCAGGTCGTCGCCTGCCGCTGCTCGGCGCGCCACGCGCTCGCCAACGCCGCCGACGCTGCCGGAGTGGTCGGGAACTCTTCGGGCGACGGCGCGTCAGGGTGCAGCACCAACGCCCAGACGACGGGCGCTGCGGTCGACGCCAACGCCAGCACGCCGGCGACGGCCGCCCCGGTTGCCCAGGCGTTCGCCGACGTGACGCTTTCGACTGTGCGGGTGCGCAACACGCGGGCCGCGTCGATGTCGGCCGTCGCGTTATAGGCGGAGCGAGCGTCCTGCGCGTCGGCGTTGTACCACGCGCCGACACCCGCGGCACCGCCGGCCGCGATGGCGAGGCCAGCAGGAATGCCTGCGAGCGCCCACGTCGTCGTCCGTGTGTCCTGCAGCTCATGCCACGCGGCCCACGCGGGCAACAGCGCCGACGTCGTCGCCTCGATCGGCACCGCGTGCTCGCGGCGCGCCCCGAGCGCGGCGGTCACGACGACCTCGACCGGTGTGCGCCGCGGCGCGGCGACCTGCACCCGCACCGACGCGGCGCTCGCCGGCACCACGACGGCCTCGTCGAGGGTGCGCCATGCGCCATCGTCGCCGCGCCAGCGAAGGTCGACAGACGACGACGTCAGGCGCACACGCGCTTCGAGCTCAAGCCGGCCGGCCTGCCGCGCGGCGGCGTCGACGACCACGGCACGTGCTCCGGTCGCCGTCGCGAGATAGACGTTGCCGGTATCCCTCGCCAACGACAGCCACGTCCTGCCATCGCAGTGTACGATGCTGGCCGGCGCACCGTCGACGGCGAACGTCGCCGTGCTGGGTGCTCCGACCAGCTCCAGGAAGGCACCTTTGCGCGCGAACACAAAGTCACGCAGGCGCGCGCCGTGTGCACCCGCGGGAGTCGCGCAGAGTTCATCGACGACGGCGACGGCGTCCGGGGAGAGCGTCCGGCCATCCCACGCGCCGCCGACGGCGCGCTCGGCGCGCTCGAGGAGCGGCCATGATGTCAGCACGACCTCCGTCTGACCGTCGGCGATGTCGACGACGTCCGTGCGCTGCAGCACGCCCAGCTGCCGCGCGATCGTCAGCCGAT
>CAIOSS010000151.1 GCA_903860995.1 uncultured delta proteobacterium
CCCGCCGCGCACCGCCGCGCCGTCGCACCAGGGCCGCGCCGCGGGGATGGTGCTCACCTCGGGCAGCGACGTGATGCCGTGGTCGGCGGACAACACCAGGGACCATCCATCGCTCCCGGCCAGGGCGTCGAGGCGCGCGAAGAAGCGGCCCAGCGAGGCGTCGAGCCGACGGAGCTGGTCCCACGCCTCCCAGGAGTCGGGCCCGAAGAGGTGACCGACGTAGTCGTTGGACGAGAGCGACAGCGCCAGGAGCATCGGGGCCCTCGGGTCGCGCGCCGCGAGCGCGTCCTCGGCCAGCGCGAGCACCGCGGAGTCGCCCATCGGCGAGGCCCGCAGCGCGCCCGCAGGCCGCCGCGCCCGCGCGAAGTCGTGAGGGAAGGTGGTGCCCCAGCCGTCGAGGTCGCCCTCCCCGGGCTGAGCGTCGGGGGTCGCGGCGTGGGCGCGTACCCAGGGCTCATCGGAGAGGGTCCACGGGGTCGCCCGCAGCGCCTGGAGGGCCGGCGGCAGCCCATGGGGCGCGGCCCAGGAGGGGAGGGTCTGCCCGAAGGCGGTGGAGGTCACGAAGCGGTCGCGCGCGGGGTCGAACCACAGCGTCGCCGTCGGGTGTCGGCCGCCGCCGAAGATGGCCCCGCGGTCCTTCAGGGAGAGGCTCACGATCACCGCGCCGGGCGCGCGGGCCCGCAGCGCGTCGGCGAGGGTGTCGACCCGCAGGCCCGCGATGGAGCTGCCCACGGCGTCGGTCACGCCCTCGTCGGTCACCACGCGCGAGGCCTCGTCGCGCAGGATGGACACCCTCCCCCCGCGGCCGTCGGGCAGCTCGTTGGCGAGGATGCCGCTCTCCCGCGGGCACTGTCCCGTGTAGAGCGACGAGTGGCCCGGCGCCGTGTCCGTGGCCGCGTGCCCATAACGGACATGGCGGTACCAGGTGCCCTCGCGCCGCAGCCGCGCGAAGCCGCCGTCGGGGGGCAGCAGGGGGAGGCGGTCCTCGGCGATCCAGGCCGCGAACTGATCGACCACGAGGGTCACCACCAGGGGCGCGGGCCGTGGTGCGGGGGGCGTCGGCGTGGGCGTCGTGGGGGCCGCCGGGCGGGAGGAGCAACCGAGGGCGAGGAGCCCGAGGGCGAGGGCGATGGGGCGCATGGCTTCGGCCGCGGACCATATCAGCCCGCGCGCGGCGAGACCGCAGGAGCGCGCGACGTCGGACGCGAGTACGGACCCCGTTGCAGTCGGCCGTGGGCGCGGTCACTGTGCCGACCGCCATGCAGCTCCACCTCCGGGCCACCGCCTCCTACAACGCCGCCCTCGCGCGCCTCACCGACCGCGGCGACGACGACCTCGACCGCGTCGCCCCCGCCGTGTCCGAGATCCTCCACGCCGTGCGCACCCGCGGCGACGAGGCCCTCCGGGAATACTCGCTCCGGTATGACGGCGCCGTGCCCTCGCCCTTCGCCTACGGGCCCGACGAGCTGGCCGCCGCGCTCGCCGCGCTCGACCCCTCGCTCGCCGAGGTGCTGCGCTTCTCCGCGGGCCGCATCCGCGCCTACCACGAGCGCCAGGTGGAGGCGGGCCTGCGCTACACCGACGACGACGGCGTGGGCCTCGGCTGGCGGGTGCGCCCGCTCTCGCGGGTGGGGGTGTACGCGCCCGGCGGCAAGGCGCGCTACCCGTCGAGCGTGCTGATGTCGGCCATCCCTGCGGCGGTGGCGGGCGTCGGCGAGGTGCTGCTCGCAACACCGCGGCCGACGGCGGAGATCCTCGCGGCGGCCTCCATCGCGGGGGTGTCGCGGGTCTTCGACATGGGCGGCGCGCAGGCCATCGGGGCGCTGGCCTACGGCACCGCGCTGGTGCCGCGGGTCGACAAGATCGTCGGCCCTGGCAACCTCTACGTGGCCTGCGCGAAGAAGCTGGTCTTCGGGCGCGTGGCCATCGACGGCATCGCGGGGCCGTCGGAGATATTGGTGGTGGCCGACGAGGGCGCCGACCCCGAGGTGGTGGCCGCCGACCTGCTCTCGCAGGCCGAGCACGACGAGGCGGCGTACCCGCTGCTGGTGGCGACCTCCGAGGCGGTGGCGCGGCGGGCGCTCGACGCGCTCGAGCGGCAGCTGGCGGCGCTGCCCCGGCGGGCCATCGCGGAGGCCTCGGTGCGCGCCAACGGGCACGCCTTCGTGGTGGGCGACCTCGACGAGGCCGCGCGGGTGGTGACGGCCCTGGCGTCCGAGCACCTCGCCCTGCTGGTGCGCGACCCGGAGGCCCTGCTGGCGAAGGTGGGCGCGGCGGGCGCGGCCTTCCTCGGGGACTTCACCCCGGAGGCCGCGGGTGACTACCTCGCGGGTCCGTCGCACGTGCTGCCGACGGGCGGCGCGGTGCGCTTCAGCTCGCCGCTGGGGGTGTACGACTTCGTGGTGCGCACCTCGGTCATCCGCTACGACCGCGACTCGCTGGGGCGTCACGGCGCGGCCATCGCGGCCTTCGCGCGGGCCGAAGGCCTGGAGGCGCACGCGCGGGCGGTGGAGGTCCGACTGCGCGGGGGGGCTTGACGCGGGCGGCGTCTCCACCCCCAACGTCCGGGGTACACCCCCCAATGGATGAACGCGATCTCCCCACCGGCCGCCTCGGACGCTTCGCCCGCCTCGCCTCGACGGGGCTGAGGGTGGGGGTGGGCGCCCTGCTCGACAAGGACGCCCGCGCCGCGGCGGTGCACACGGCCGAGGTGCTGGGCACCCTCCGGGGCCTCGCGGCGAAGGTCGGGCAGATGGCCAGCTACGTCGACGGGGTGATCCCCGAGGGGCAGCGGGAGCACTACGAGTTCGCCATGAAGGGGCTGCGCGCCGCGACGCCGCAGTCGTCGCCCGCGGAGGTGCGAGCGCTGCTGGCGGCCGAACTCGGGGCCGCGCCGGAAGACCTCTTCGCGGAGTGGGGCGCGGCGCCCATCGCGAGCGCGTCCATCGGGCAGGTGCACCGGGCGCGGCTCCACGACGGGCGCGCGGTGGCGGTGAAGGTGCAGCACACGGGCATCGCGTCGGCGGTGGAGAGCGACCTGGCCAACGGGGGCATCCTGACGACGATGGCGTCGGGCCTCGGGCTCGGGCGGCACGACCCGGCGGCGGTGTTCGCGGTGGTCAAGGCGCGCTTCCGCGAGGAGCTCGACTACCGCCACGAGGCGGAGAACCAGCGGCACTTCGCGGAGCACTTCGCGGGCGACCGGCACATCCGCGTGCCCGCGGTGGTCGCCGAGCGATCGAGCGGGCGGGTGCTCACCATGGACTTCGTCGAGGGGCTCTCCTTCGACGAGGCGGTGCTGGCGCCGCGCGAGCAGCGCGAGGCGTGGGCGAAGACGCTCTGGCGCTACGTGTTCAGCGCCATCCTCGGGGGAGGGCGCTTCAACGCCGACCCGCACCCGGGCAACTACATCTTCCTCCCCTACGGGGCCGTGGGCGTGCTCGATTTCGGCTGCGTGCAGCGCATCCCGGACGAGAACCGCACGCACGCGCGAGCGATGCACCGGGCGGCCATCGCGCGCGACGAGGCGGCGTTTCGCGCGGCGCTGGCGAGGATGATGCGCGCGAAGCCCGGGCGCATGGAGGTGCTCTGCGCGGAGTACGTGCGGGTGACCTTCCGGCCGCTGTTCGAGTCGCCCTTCCACATGACGCGGCCCTACGCGGCGAGCCTGGTCGAGGGGATGCGCCACATCGCGAAGGAGAGCCGCGGCATCCCCGAGGCGGAGTTCTTCACGATGCCCGCGGAGATGACCTTCATGAACCGGCTGCAGTTCGGGTTCTACTCGCTGCTGGCGCGGCTCGACGTGACGGTCGACTACGCGGCCATCCAGCGGGAGATGCTGGCCGCGCTGCCGGAGTAGAACGCGGCCCCATCCGAGGGACGCTTCGCCTGGAGGGCGACCTCGACCAGGGGAGCCGCGACGCCGCGGCAGCCTGGCTGGCGGCGGCCGGGGCGCGGCGGTGACGTCGCTGCTGGCGCTCGATGCGCACCCGCTGAACTGGTACGCGGCGGGGGCAGAGAAGAAGCTCGGGGCGGCGGGGCGCAAGGCGTTTCAGGCGTACGAGCGGGGCGAGCCCGACGCTGCACCACGTCGACCTGTCGCACGAGGACGTGCTGGAGGCCGCGCGCCTCGACTGGGACCACCCCGACCCCTTCGACCGGCTCATCGTGGTGACGGCTCGACGGCCCGCTGCGCACGAAGGACGCAACGATCCGCGCCCTCAAAGGGGTCGAGACGGTGTGGTGAGTGA
>CAIOSS010000152.1 GCA_903860995.1 uncultured delta proteobacterium
CCCGCCGCGCACACCCCGCGCGCCCGGTGGCCCAGAGGCCCGCGCGCTGGCCCTGCACGTCTACCGCCCGCCGCGGGAGGTCGAGGTGCTGCTCGGCGAGGCCGGGCTCGTGGGGCTGCGCGCGGGCGAAGCGCGCGGCCGCGTCGTGGCGTGCAGCGGGCCGTGGCGCGTGGAGGGCGACTGGTGGGCCGAGCCCTACGCGCACCACGGCTACGACGTCGAGCTGGAGGACGGCGGGCTTTACCTGGTAGCGTATGATCCGGTGGCCGCGCGGTGGCGCCTCGACGGGGTGTACGAGTAGCCCGCGCTGACGGGGAGTGGGCAAGCGCGGGGCGCGGGGCGTATCGTCCGCGGCGAGGAGGAGCTCACGATGACCGAGCCGGCCGAGGGCGCGCAGTCCGACGACAGGTGGGAGGAGGGCGGGAAGCCGGCGCGGGAGAGGCCGTCGATCCGGGAGCTGGCCGAGCTGATCGAGGTGACCGTGAACCCGGAGCGGGTGAGCGACCTGCCCGCGGCGCCGCCTTCCGACGCGCCCTCCGCGGCGACGGCCGCGGCGATGCCCACGGTGCCGCCGCCGGGGCTCCTACCGGCGGACCACACCTTCATCGAGACCATGCCCCCGGAGGGCTTCGAGGAGGAGAAGCGGCGCGAGGTGATGCCGTCCAACCTCCCGCCGTCGCCGCTCTCGCGCATGCCCCCGACGCCCGCGTCGACCATCACCATGGCGACCATCGAGGGCCTCGTCAGCCAGAACCAGTGGACCAAGGTCTGCGAGCTCCTCGGCGCGCCCGAGAACCACGGCAAGCTGCCGGTGGGGATGGCGTTCATCTACGCCGTCGCGCTCAACGAGCTGCGGGTGCCGGGCAGCGTCGTCGACAAGCGCGCGCCGGACATCGAGAAGATCATGCTGCGCTGCCTCAGCGTGATGCTGGGCGCCGACAGCAAGGGCCCGCTCACGCAGATCATGGCCAAGCGGCTGATGCGCCGGAGCTGGCGCGCGACCCCGGCGCCGACGACGCGCACATCCGTGCTGCTCATCCTCGCGGCGCTCGTCATCGGGAGCTTCATCGGGTTCCTGCTGGGCCCGGGTCACGACTGGTTCAAGAACATGTGAGCCGTGGGGGCCGCGCCCGCGCGCCACCAGAGGCCCTCCAGCCGGTCGATCACCCGGCGCACCAACTCCCGCGGCGTGGCGGCGTCGGAGAGGGCGCCGGTCACCCACGACGCCCAGCGCGGGTCGTCGACCTCGCCGCGCACCCGGGCGTGCGTCGCCCGCACCCGGAAGGCCAGCACCACCCGCTGCCCCGCGTCGAGCTCGGGCACCTCCACCGGGCGTGTCCAGGTGATGCGCCGGCGCAGCATCGCGGCGTCCTCGGAGGGGAGCACGGTGCGCTGCTCGGTCACGTCGGCGAGCAGCTCGCCCGCCTCCTGGCGCAGCGAGGTGAGCGCGTCGGGCGTGATCGCGAGCACCACGCACGAGCCCGGCAGCGTGCCGCCGCAGTAGAACGACAGCGAGCGCAGCGCCGCGCGCCGCTGCGGCGAGGAGAGCCCGCGGTAGAGGTTCTCGGCCTCGTCGATGAGGATCATCGGGCCGCGGCAGTCGTCCATGCGCGCGAGGAGCTCGAGCCAGAGCTGGAGGCGCTGGTAGGCGTCCTTGCGGTAGGTCGAGGTGCCGACGCGCGCCGCGAGGTCGGCCGCGCCGAGGAAGCTCTCCAGCGCGACCCCGGCGCCCGCGTGGCGGGAGGCGCGGGAGAGGGCCTTGCGGGCCGCGATGGCGGCGTCGCCGGTCGTAGTGAGGGCGATGTCCTCGAGGGCCGCGAGCAGGTCGTAGACGCCGACGGCGGAGCGGGTCCAGGCCACGAGGCGGTCGAGGGCGGAGGGCGCCGCGGGGAGGGGGAGCACGGCCTGGTCGAGCATGCGGCGCAGGTGGCGCTGCGGGTTGCCGAGGTCGGCGTCGAGGTGCTCCATCGCCAGGCGGAACACCGGGCGGCGCTCGGCGAGGGCGCGCGCCGTGAGGTGCATGAGCAGGTGGGATTTGCCGGCGCCGTAGACGCCCGTGACGAGGGCGAAGACCGAGCTCTCCAGGGCGGCGTGGTGGAAGAGCTCGGTGATGGTGGCGTCGATGCGCTCGTGGCCGACGCTCATCGAGACCTCGGGGTCGGCGGGGGGCAGGCCGTGCGAGGCGCGCATCACGGCGCGCAGGGCCGAGGCGGCCTCGGGGGGCGGCGGCCGGACGGTGGGGAGCACGCCGCCGGGGTCCCAGTCGCCGACGGGGGTGAGGTCGACGAGGGCGCGGTGGGGCGGGGGGACGGTTCCGTCGAAGGTGGAGGTGACGAGCACGCGGGTGGCGAGCGGGCGGAAGGCCGTGATGGCGCGCGGGCCGTCGAAGAGGGCCGCGGTGCCGGAGACCCAGAGCTGCGCTGCGACGAGGCCGCGGCCGCCGTCGGCGTTGTCGATGAGCTCGCGGAGCACGGTGAAGCTGCCGTCGCGGCGCGCGGGCGAGAGGCGGGTGAGCACCTCGGCGCCCTCGAAGACCATGAGCAGCCCGTGGTGGCCGAGCGCCCGGAGCAGGCGGGTGAACTCGCCGAGCGCGCGGCGGGCGGTGAGCGAGGTGAGCGAGGTGAGGGCGGTGACGCGGCCCTCGACGCGGGTGAGCTCGGTGCCGGAGGTCCAGGCGTCGAGGCGGGCGGCGACGCGGGCCGGGCGGGGGCCGGCGTCGAGGTACTCGCGGGAGAGGACCGAGAGGTCGCCGGCCGCGCCGAAGCGGCGGGCGGCGTGCTCGAAGGCGGCGACCGCGGCGGCGGCGGAGGGGTGCG
>CAIOSS010000153.1 GCA_903860995.1 uncultured delta proteobacterium
CACCCAGGTCACGCTCCCGGGCGGCGTCGTGACGTCGTACCCGTTGAACACCGGCAGCGCGCAGCGCCCCGCCGCGCAGGCGCGCCCCGCCACGCAGGCGTTTCCGCAGGTGCCGCAGTGGAGGTTGTTCGCGACCGGCGCGACCTCGCACCCGTTGGCGGACGACCCGTCGCAGTTGGCAAAGTTGGGGTTGCACGAGATCACCGAGCACACCCCCGCGTCGCAGGCCCCGACCCCGTTGGCCGGCGCGCACCCCCGGTTGCACGCCCCGCAGTGTGTGAGGCTGGTGCGGGTGTCGACCTCGCAGCCGTTGCCGGGGATGCCGTCACAGTCGGCGAATCCCGCGAGGCAGCTCCCCACCGCGCAGGCGCCCGCGCGGCACGCCGCGACCGCGTTGGGCACCGCGCACACCGTGCCGCAGGCCCCGCACGCCGTCACGCTCGTGAGGGTGCTGGTCTCGCAGCCGTTGTTCGCGTTGCCGTCGCAGTTGCCGAATCCGGTGTTGCACGTCAACCCGCACGCGCCCGCCGCACAGGTGGCGACCGCGTTGGCCCTCGCGGCGCACGCGACGCCGCAGCCCCCGCAGTGCGCGACGGCGCTGGTCAGGTCGACCTCGCAGCCGTTGATCACCGAGCCGTCGCAGTTGCCCGCCCCGACGTTGCAGGCCCCGAGCGCGCACACGCCCGCGGTGCAGGTCGCCGCCGCGCGGGGGAAGGCGCAGCTCCGGCCGCAGGCGCCGCAGTGGGCGAGCGACGTGGTGATGTCGGCCTCGCAGCCGTTGCCCGACGCGAGGTCGCAGTTGTCGAAGCCGGCGTCGCAGCGCCCGATGGCGCAGCCGCCCGAGACGCACACCGACGTCGCGCGGGCGAACGAGCAGGCCGCGCCGCACGCCCGGCAGTTGGCGGGGTCGCCCTGCAGGTCGATCTCGCAGCCGTTGGCGGTGTTGCCGTCGCAGTCACCGCGACCGGTGGCGCAGGCGGTGCGGGTGCACAGCCCGCCGACGCAGGCCCCCACGCCGCCGGTGAAGGTGCACGCGTTGCCGCAGCGACCGCAGTCCGAGAGGGCGCGTGACAGGTCGGCCTCGCAGCCGTTGGCCGGGTCGCCGTCGCAGTCGCCGAAGCCCATCGCGCAGGCGTACGCGCAGGCGCCCTCCGCGCACGCGGCGGTCGCGTTGGGGCGCTCGGCGCAGGCCGTCCCGCAGGCGCCGCAGTGCGCCGCGGAGGTGCGGGTGTTGGTCTCGCAGCCGGACGCGTCGTTGCCGTCGCAGTCGCCGAAGCCGTCGTTGCAGCGCGCGACGCCGCAGCGGCCGGCCGCACACGCGGGCGCGCCGTTAGGGACGGCGCAGGCTGCCCCGCAAGCGCCGCAGTGGGCGGGGTCGGCCGCCGTGTCGACGCAGCCGCCGGCGCAGCAGGCGCTCCCCGCGGGGCAGCCCCGGGCGGCGTCGCAGCCCGGCACGCAGGCCCGGTCGGCGCAGCGGGTGCCGATGGGGCAGTGCTCGTCGCTCAGGCACTGCACGCATGCATGGGTGGTGGGGTCGCAGCGCCCGGCGACAACGCCGCCGTCGCCCGCGCCACCGTCGCCCGCGCTCGTCGCGCAGGCCTGGTCGCTCACACACCCCGCCGCGCACGTGAGGGTCGCCGCGGCGCAGAACCGTCCCGCGCCGCAGGTGTCGCGGTCGGGGCTGCACCCGACACAGCGACCGGAGACGGCGTCGCATACGGGGCGATCGGCCGAGGCGCGGGCGCACTCATCGTCGGTGGCGCAAGCCGCCACGACGTCGGGGGAGTCCATCCCGGGGCCGTCCGCGGTCGTGCCGAGGTCGGTGCCCGCGTCGGCGGTGGTGCCAGGGGCGAAGCGGTCCCACTCCCAGCTACAGCCCGTGGCGAGGAGCGACGCGATGGCGACGGCGCGGTGAAAGGTCCGGGGGTTCATCAGAAGGTTCCTCCCACGCCGAGACTGCGCGGGCCGACGGAGACGGTGACCGGCGGGGGGGCGGAGGGCCGCCCCAGGGCGAAGAGGGTGACGGCGGCCGCGGCGCCCGCGATGCCGACGCCCAGGGAGATGTTGGTGAGCGTCTGGAAGGTGCGCCCCTCGTCGACCTCGGAGGGCGCGACGGTGCCGCAGCCGCCCGCGCCGCAGCGCGCGCCGAGGTCGTCGTAGCGCCCGCTCGCGAGCGCGTAGAACGCTCCGAAGCCCGCGAGGCCGGCCACGCCGACGCCCACGCCGATCCAGGCGAGCGAGCGCCTCGGGCCGCGACCGCGCGGCGTGTCGACGGCCGGGCGCACGAGCACCGACGCCTCGGCGGGCGCCTCCACCGGAGGCAGTCGCCGCAGCGCTACGCCCACGGTCGCCTCGTGGCCCGCGGTGACCTCGGCCTGCCGTTGCTCGGGCTCGAAGCCGGGCGCCTCGATGCGGATGGCCACCGCCCCGGGCATCACGGGCATCGCGATGCCCAGCGCCGCGACGGGCACGACCCGCTGGTTGACCCGGATGGTCGCCCCCTCGGGCACGTCGGGGACGGTGAGCGTGAGCCGACCCACCCGCGGCTCGACCTGGGCGAGCTCGGCCTGCGCGGCGTCGCGGGTCTGGACGTATCGCGGATCGAGGTGGGCGCGGTCACTGGCCTCGCGCACCGCGCGCTCGAACTCGGGTAAAGCCTCGTCGAGGCGCCCCAGCTCGCGCAGGCAGCGGGCGAGGTACAGCCGGGTGTTGGGCGACCCGTAGAGCTCGATCGACGCGCGGAATTCCTCCAGCGCGCGGGGGAAGTCCCGCGCGTCGTAGAGGGTGGTGCCGCGCGTGAAGCGCTGCTGGGCGAAGGCGGTGTTGTCCTGCGCCGAGGCGGCGGCGGGGACGCAGACACCGACGAGGGCTGCGAGTGCGAGGGTGGTGATGCGCATGGGGTCAGATCGATCCGGGCCGGAACTCGCCAGCGGGCTGCGGGGGTGTGGCAGAGTCCTCGGGGGCCGAACCGGAGGGCAGCCCGGGACGACCGCCGGGGCGGGGTGCCGGGCGGGTGCCCCGGCGGGTGACCGCGGCGGGC
>CAIOSS010000154.1 GCA_903860995.1 uncultured delta proteobacterium
CAAGGCTACGCCTTGGTCGCTCGCTGCGGGGGCGCTCGCGGGATCGGCTCGACGGATCGGGCGCAAACGCTCAAGTCGTGCTTCGGTGCGTCCTTAGGTGTCACCGCGCCCGTCGCCGCGCACTGAACAGGAATCCGGGATTCACCTTAGGGAGCACATGGTTTCCCGGTGAATCTACCGTCACGTCGAGCCCCCACCCCCGGCCAGCGGGCACGGCGGGCGATCGACGGTTAACGCCTATGGGGGGGGGGCGGGATGCGCCGCCAGCGCATCCGCGCGGCGCGGGCGCTCGGGGCTACGGCGCGAACAGCGCCCGCCAGGGGATGAGGAAGGGCCACGCCGCTACGATGACGACGAAGCAGGCGGTGATGCCCGGCGGGAGCTCATGGGCCCGCCCCGCGACGCGGAGCGCATGGGCGCTGTGATGCGGCCGCGGCGTCGGCGGGTGCGTCAGCTCGGCCATGCCGACACTGCGGTTCACTCACCTTGTGCGAGGCCCTCTGTTACGGTCGACCGCAACATGTCCATCGGGCGTTCTCTACCGGTCATCCAGGTTGAACCCTCTCGTCGCAGGGTGCTGCTGCTCGGCATCGCGTCCGTGGGTGTCGCGTGCGGCCCCGCGGCGCGACCTGGCACCTACGACGCCTCGCCGGGCGATCTCGACGCGACGGCGAGCGCGGCGGAGGTCTCCGTCGCCCCGCGCGACGTCGTCGCCGATGAGCCCGACGCGAGCGGCGGCGACGCGCGCAGTCCCGACGCCCCGGGCCCCGACGCGCGGGTGCTGGACGTCGCCGCGGACGAAGGCGGCGAACCCGACGCGAGCGCGGCGGACGTCGGCGCCCCCGGCGAGGATCGACCCGACGCCCCACCGCCCGGAGACCTCGCCGCCCTCGACGCGCCAGCGTGCCCGGCCGACGCGGTGAGGCTCGGCGCGCTGACGGAGTTCCCGCTCGGCGCCTGGCAGCTCGTGCTGCCCAACGCCCTGATCGTGGGGCACGACGAGGCCGGGCTGTTCGTCTTCTCGGCGAGGTGCACGCACCGAGGGTGCGTGGTCGACCGACCCGACGCCCGCGGCGTCTCCGTGTGCGGGTGTCACGGTTCGAGCTTCGACGGTCACGGCGCCGTGCTCGCCGGCCCCGCCGTGACGCCGATGCAACACTACGAACTCCTCCGCTGCGGCGACGACCTCCACGTCACCGCGCGCGAGGTCGGCTCCGCCGCGCGCCTCCGCCGATGACGCCTGGAGCCGACGCCGCGCGCGCGCTTGGGGCGTAGGGTCGCCGGCGACAGAACGCCCACCCGATGCCCTCGTTCACCCTCAACCCCCCGACGACGCGCGCCCTGCCCTGGCGCGGCGACGCCGTCTCGCTCTCGCAGGCCGTGCTCGCCAGCGCCCGCGCCGACGGCCGCGACCTGCCCGGCCTCGCCGGCGCCCTGCGCGCCACCTCCGTCGCCGCGCTCGCCTCCGACGCCGCCCGCACCGCGTTCTGGATCAACCTCTACAACGCCCTCCTGCGCCACGCCCTCGCGGGCTACGGCCTCGGCGGCAGCCTGCTCTGGCACCCGTGGCTCTTCTTCGTCGCGGCCTACGAGGTCGGCGGCCGGAGGTACACGTTGCATACGATCGAGCACGGGCTGCTGCGGGCCAACCGCCCGGGGCCGCCGCTGCCGATGCGCCCGCTGCGCGCGGGCGACCCCCGGCTCGCGTCGGCGCCGAGCACCTTCGACCCGCGGGTGCACTTCGCACTCCACTGCGGCGCGCGCTCGTGCCCGCCCGTGCGGGCCTACGCCGCCGACGACCTCGACGCCCGGCTCGACCTCGCCGCGCGCTCGTACCTCGCGCAGGAGACCGCCGTGGACTGGGGCGCCCGGGTGATCACCCTGCCGCGCCTCTGCCGGCTCTACCTCGACGACTTCGGCGGCGTGGCGGGGGTGTTCGAGCTGCTACGCGGGCACCACGAGGAGGGCGAGCGCATCGCCCGCGAGCGCGCCGGGCTCACCGTGGCCTGGGGCGCCTACGACTGGACCCTCACCCGCGTTGCATGATGCAGGTCGATCATGCAGGGTCGGCCTCCAGCATGACGACGGCGCGGGGGACGGGGGGCATCGAGGGTGCGAGGGTTCGCGAGCGGCGGCTTGCGCTGGGGCTCACGCAGGCCGACCTCGCCACGCGCAGCGGGCTCTCCCAGGAGGCCATCTCGCGCCTGGAGAACGGTCGCATCCGGGGGCTGATGCAGCCGACGCAGGACGCCCTCGCGGGCGCGCTCGGGGTGTCGGTGGAGTGGCTGCGCGGCGGGGACGACGTTGCTTCGGGGGAGCCTGCGCGCGCTGTGGCCGCGAGGCCCGCGGCGGTGGCGACGGACGCGCTCGACGAGGCCGCGGAGGACCCGCTGATGAGGGCGGCGAGCCAGGCCTTCGACCCGCGGCGGCACCACCTGCTGGTGGACGCCAACCGGGTGCTGGCGCTGCTCAACGCCGTGGAGCTGCGGCTGCTGGGGGCGGGCGAGCTCGCGGAGGTGGCGCGGCAGTGGCTCGACGGGGCCTCGGCGCTGCGCCGCGAAGGGGTCGCCGTGACCGCGGAAAACCTGCTCTGGAAGGTGACCGCCGCGCGGCGGTGAGAGGGAGGCGTCGAGGGAGCACCCGACCACGCCTGCGATCACCGGCCTCGCCGATCGAGGGGAGCACCCGTCGCCGCCCCTTCGCGGAAGGAGAAGGCCTACTCGGCGCCGATCTCGCGGAGGAAGGCGCGGGCCTCCTCCAGGGTGGCGTCTTCGGAGAGGGCCTTGCGGGCGAGGAAGACGGCCTTCTTCGCATCGCCCTGGCTGCGGGCGATCATGCCCTGGCGCAAGAAGGCCATCGCGCGGCTCATGGGCGCGGGGTTCTTCATGAGGGCAATGGCGCGCAGGGCCTTCTGCGCGATGTCGAAGTTGGCCTGCTCCATCGCCACGTCGGCGAGCTCGGCGGCCACCTGGCCGTTCTGGGGGTCGGTGTCGAGGGCGGCGTTGAGCCAGGCCATCTCCACCGCGTGGTCGCCCGCCGCGTAGGCGAGGCGCCCCATGCGGTGCTGGAGCGTCGCGAGCTCCTTGGAGCGGCGGTTCTTGTGCGCCGCGATGGCGGTATTGAGGAGCGCGGAGGCGTCCTCCAGCCGCTGCGACGCCGTGTACGCGTCGACGAGCAGCACGGTCACGTCGTGCTCGGCCGGGCGCAGCGCGTGGGCGCGCTCCAGCGGATCGATGGCCAGCGCGGGCTCGGCGGCGTTGTCGAGCATCACCTCGCCCGCCCGGCGGAAGGCCTCGAAGCGCTCGCCCTCGTCGGCGCTGCGCTCGGCCGCGTCGGTCCAGAGCTTCGCGGCCTCGTGGAAGAGCCCGAGGGCCTCGTAGAGCTGCCGCAGCCGGTCGCGCAGCACCGCGTTGCCCAGGTCGGCCTCGTAGGCCCGCTGGAGCCCGTCGCGCGCGTCCGTCGGCCGGCCCGCGGCCGCGCACGCGTCGGCAAGGGCCACCGCCGCGTCGGCCCGCGCCGCCCCCTGCTCCAGCGACACCAGCCGGTGGAAGCCCACCGCGGCGTCATCCCAGCGCCCCGCCGCGGCGTGCAGCGCCGCCAGCCGCCGCAGCGCGTCCAGGTCGTCGGGCTGCCCCGCCACCCACTCCGCCAGCAGGGCGGTGCCGTCGTCCACGCGCCCGAGGGTCGGGAGCACCTCGGTCAGCCGCAGCAGCGCCGCCCGCGCCGCGGCCGTGTCGCCCTCCGCCATCGCCGTCACCCGCCGCCGGTCGAGCGCCGCCGCGAACTCCCCGGCCAGCACGTCGCCCACCCGCAGGTACGCCGCCTCGAGGTCCTCCACGGCCCCCGCGCCGTCGCCCGCCTCGCCCCGCAGCTCGGCCCGCAGCCGCAGCAGCGGCGCCGTCATGGCCTCGCCGCCGACGCCCCGCGCCAGCGCCTCGCCCACCGCCTCGATCGCCGCCCCGCCGTCGCCCGCCGCCGTCAGCGTGCGCGCGTACTC
>CAIOSS010000155.1 GCA_903860995.1 uncultured delta proteobacterium
CAGGGCGGCAAGGTGCTCGCCGCGCTGGCCGTCATCATGGTCGACAACCCCATGGTGCCGGGCACCGGCCACCGCATCTGCAACGACTGCATGAAGGCCTGCATCTTCCAGAAGCAGGAGCCGGTGAACATCCCGCAGATCGAGACCTCGATCCTGACGGACGTGCTCGGGCTGCCGTGGGGCTTCGAGATCTACGACCTGCTCACGCGATGGAACCCGCTGCGCGCGCGCCGCCCCTACGCGCTGCCGTACAACGGCAAGAACGTGCTGGTGGTGGGTCTCGGCCCGGCGGGCTACACCCTCGCGCACTACCTCTGGAACGAGGGCTTCGGCGTCGCGGGCATCGACGGCCTGAAGATCGAGCCGCTGCCGCCCGCGCTGCTCACGCAGCCGTGGGAGGACTTCCGCTCGCACTACGTCGAGCTCCAGGACCGCGTGCTCCTCGGCTTCGGCGGCGTGAGCGAGTACGGCATCACCGTCCGCTGGGACAAGAACTTCCTCACGCTGGTGTACGTGTCGCTCGCGCGGCGCGAGCACATGGCCATCTACGGCGGCGTGCGCTTCGGCGGCACCATCAGCCTCGACGACGCGTGGCAGCTCGGCTTCCACCACGTCGCCATCGCCGCGGGCGCGGGCAAGCCCACCCTGGTCGACATCCCCAACGGGCTCATCCGGGGCATCCGGCAGGCGTCGGACTTCCTCATGGCCCTGCAGCTCACCGGTGCCTACAAGCGCAGCGCGCTGGCCAACCTCCCGGTGCGCCTCCCGGCCATCGTCATCGGTGGCGGGCTCACGGGCATCGACACGGCCACCGAGCTCCGCGCCTACTACGTGGTGCAGGTCGAGAAGGTGATCGAGCGCCACGAGACGCTCTGTCGCGAGCTCGGCGAGGCGACGGCGCTGCGGGCGTACACCGCCGAGGAGATCGAGGTGCTCACCGAGCAGGTGGCGCACGGCAAGCTCATCCGCGAGGAGCGCGCGCGGGCGCGCGCCGAGGGGCGGGAGCCCCACTTCAACGCGCTGCTCGACGCGTGGGGCGGCGTGTCGCTGGCGTACCGGCGCACCATCAACGACTCCCCGGCGTACCGGCTCAACCATGAGGAGATCGAGAAGTTCCTGGAGGAGGGGGTGACCTTCATCGAGCAGCTCTCGCCGAAGGAGGCGGTGCCCGACCAGTACGGCGCGGTGAAGGCGATGCGCTTCGACCGTATGACCATGAAGGACGGCAAGCTGGTGGCGAGCGGCGAGGTGGTCGAGCTCCCGGCGCGGACGGTGTGCATCGCCGCGGGCACCGCCCCCAACGTCACCTACGAGCGCGAGCTGCCCGGGGCCTTCGTGATGAACGCGAAGACCAAGGCCTTCCAGCAGCACCGGGTCGAGCGCGGCCACGACGGGGTGATGCGCGCGACGCCCGACGACACGGGCTTCTTCACCTCGCACGTCGGCCCCGACGGGCAGGTGGTGAGCTTCTACGGCGACAACCACCCCGTGTACGCGGGCTCGGTGGTGAAGGCGATGGCGAGCGCGCGGGACGGCTACAGCCACGTGGTGAAGGCCTTCGCGGGCGAGCTCGCGGCCCTCGACCCGCACGAGCAGCCGACCCGCGACGCCGCGTGGGTGATGATGCGCGGACACCTCGACGACCAGCTGATGGCGGTGGTGCACGAGGTCCGCAGGCTCACGCCCACGATCGTGGAGGTGGTGGTGCGGGCGCCGCTCGCGTCGAGGAAGTTCAACCCCGGGCAGTTCTACCGGCTGCAGAACTTCGAGATGTACTCGTACGTGGTCGAAGGCACGCGGCTCGCGATGGAGGGCCTCGCGATGACCGGCGCCTGGACCGACCCGGAGAAGGGCCTGCTCTCCATGATCGCGCTGGAGATGGGCGCGAGCTCCAAGCTCATCGCGGCGCTGCGGGTGGGCGAGCCCGTGGTGGTGATGGGCCCGACCGGCGCGCCGACGGAGATCCCGAAGGGCGAGCGGGTGGTGCTCTGCGGCGGCGGCCTGGGCAACGCGGTGCTGTTCTCCATCGGCAAGGCGCTGCGGGCCAACGGCAACCAGGTGATCTACTTCGCAGGCTACAAGAACCCCGCGGACCTCTTCCGTGTCGACGACATCGAGGCCAGCGCCGACCAGGTGATCTGGACCTCCGACGTAGGGCCCGCGATTCCCGCGCGCCGCCCGCAGGACCGCTCCTTCGTGGGCAACATGGTGCAGGCGATGTTCGCCTACGCGCGAGGCGACCTGGGCCCGCAGGGCGTCGACCTCGCGAAGTGCGAGCGGCTCATCGCCATCGGCAGCGATCGGATGATGGCGGCGGTGAAGGCCGCGCGGCACGAGATCCTGAAGCCCTACCTGAAGCCCGGGCACCTCGCAATCGGGAGCATCAACTCTCCGATGCAGTGCATGATTAAGGAGATCTGCGCGCAGTGCCTCCAGCGCCACGTCGACCCGGTCTCCGGCTAGGTCAGCGTGGTGTTCACCTGCTTCAACCAGGACCAGGAGCTCGACCGCGTGGACTTCCCCTTCCTCAACGAGCGCCTGAAGCAGTCGGGCATGCAGGAGAAGCTCTCCGGCCTGTGGTTGGAGCGCCTGCTCAAGATCCAGGACATCCCCCGGATCTGAACGCCTCAATCCCGCCGCGCGAGGCTCTCCGCCGTGACCTTGTCGCCGCGCGGCCGCGGGCGGTGTGGCCGCAGAGCTGCATCCGCCACCCGGCCTTCTGCGACGGCCTGCGCGCCGCCGGCGTCGGCGTCGTGCAGGACCGCTGCCTGATGGTCGACCACCGCCGCCTCGCCCGCTGACGTGCGCGCGCGATCAGATCTCGAAGTCGGGGAGGTTGTCGGGGAGCGAGGCGCTCAGCAGCGGCGCGCTGCGACCGCCGCCGGGCGGCTGCACGCGAAGCTCCGGGGGCTTCATCGCGACGCGCGAGCCCTGCGGCACGCTGCGGGTGACGAACACCGAGCCGCCGATCACGCTCCCGGCGCCCACCACCGTGGAGCCGCCGAGCACCGTGGCGTTGGCGTAGAGGGTGACGTTGTCCTCCACCGTGGGGTGGCGCTTGACGTTGCGGATCACCCGGCCGTTCTCGTCCCGCGGGTGCGAGAGCGCTCCGAGGGTGACGCCCTGGTACATCTTCACGTCGGAGCCGAGGTGGCTCGTCTCGCCGACCACGACGCCGGTCGCGTGGTCGATGAAGAAGCGCGGGCCGATGGTGGCGCCCGGGTGGATGTCCGCGCCGCTCTGGGCGTGCGCCCACTCCGACATGATCCGCGGCATCAGCGGGACGCCCATCACCCAGAGTTCGTGCGCCACGCGGTGCACCGTCACGGCGAGCAGGCCCGGGTACGACAGGATGATCTCGTCGAGGCTCGACGCCGCGGGGTCGCCGTCCATGGCGGCCTGCACGTCGACCAGGAGCGTCGCGCGCAGCGCCGGCAGGCGCGCGATGAGCCGGTCGGCCAGCTTCGCCGCGTGCTCGCCGCAGCCCGGTAGGTCTTCGGGCAGGCCCTCGGACTCCGCGGTGAAGCAGAGGCACTGCTCGATCTGGTGGGAGAGCTTCTCGCGGAGGGACGAGAGCAGTCCGCCGAGGTGGTAGCGCAGGCTGTCGGCGGTGAGGTCCTGCCGGCCGTAGTACCCGGGGTAGAACACCTCGAAGAACAGCCTCGCCACCGCGATGATGGCCTCGCGCGACGGCAGGAAGCGCCGCCCGATGCGCTGCCCGCGCGCGTCGTCGCGGTAGCTGGCGAGCAGCGCGTCGACGACGCCGTCGAGACCGCCGATGGCCTCGCTCATTGCGCGGTGGCCTTCTCCAACCCATCGAACATGCCCTCGAAGAGCGCACTGGTGAGGTAGCGCTCGCCCGCGTCGGGCAGCACCACCACGATGGTCTTTCCGGCGTTGGCGGGGTCGTGCGCGAGGCGTACGGCGGCCACCATCGCGGCGCCGCACGAGATGCCGCAGAGGATGCCCTCCTCGGCCGCGAGGCGTCGGGCCATGGCGATGGACTCCTCGTTGCTGACCTTTTCCACCCGGTCGACGAGGGAGAGGTCGAGGTTCTTCGGCACGAAGCCCGCGCCGATGCCCTGGATCTTGTGGGGCCCCGGCACGAGGTTTTCGCCCGCGATGCTCTGCGAGATCACCGGCGAGTGCACCGGCTCGACCGCCACCGAGGTGATGGCCTTGCCGACGGTGTTCTTCAGGTAGCGCGAGACGCCGGTGATGGTGCCGCCGGTGCCGACGCCGCACACCAGGATGTCCACGAGCCCGTCGGTGTCGTCC
>CAIOSS010000156.1 GCA_903860995.1 uncultured delta proteobacterium
GCGCCCCCTGCACCCCCGGCGCGGTGGCGTGCTGCGAGGGCGGCCGGCTGTGTGCGGCGCGCGCCGGGGAGACCCGCTGCTGCGGGCTCACGGCCTCGCAGTGCAGCGCCGACGAGGGCTGCTGTGGGGCGCGGCGGTGCGAGTCGGGTCGGTGCTGCAACGTCGAGGGCGAGCCCTGCTCGTCGGGCGCGGACTGCTGCGGGGCGCTGGTCTGCCAGGGCGGGCAGTGCCGCGCGGCGCCCTGCACGCTCGGCGAGGCGGTGGTGTGCACGCCCGGGGCGCCGACGCCGGAGTGCTGCGCGGGCGCCCGCGGCTGCGTCGACGTGGTGGGCACCACCCGGTGCTGCGCGGGGGCGGGCGGCGCGTGCACCGGGAGCCTCGGGTGCTGCGGGCTGCTCATCTGCCGGAGCGGGGTGTGCGGGTGATCGATCCGCGCCGGCGCTGGCGGTCGCCCGCGGCACGCCCGTCGACGCCGTGGTCGCGGTCGAGGGCGCCGGCCGGCGCGATCACTACGCCCAGGTCGATCCCCCGGCCCGGCGCGAGGTGCTGATCCTGCAGGCCGAGGCGCGCCCCGAGGCGCTCGCCCGCTGCGGGCTGCTCAGCGCGTCGAGCGGCGCAGCTCCAGCACCTCCCACCGCGCCATGAGGGCCTCGACCTGGCGCCGCGCGGCCTCGGCGGCGGCCATCGTCTCGGTCACGATGTCGCCCGCGCTCGCGGCGTAGAACGCCGGGTCGGCCAGCAGCGCCTCCATGCGCAGCACCTCCGACTCCGCGGCGTCGATCTTCGTCGGCAGGGCCTCGAGCTCCTTCAGCTCCGGCGGCGAGAGCGGCTTCACGGTCTTCAGGTCGGGCGACGTGGTGCGCCGCTGGTCGGCGCCGCGGGCGGGGCCCCGGGAGGCGGCCTTGCGGGCCTCGCGGCGCTGGTCGCGCGCCTCGCGGTGGGCGTCCCAGTCGCCGCGGTCGTGCACCACCTCGCCGTCGCCCTCGAAGGAGAGGATCGACGTGGCCACCTGGTCGAGGAAGTACCGGTCGTGGCTCACCACCAGCGCCGTGCCCGGCCAGTCGAGCAGGAACTCCTCCAGCACCGCGAGCGTCGCGAGGTCGAGGTCGTTGGTGGGCTCGTCCATCAAAATGAGGTTGGCCTCGCCGCGCAGGAGCAGCGCCAGCGCGAGGCGGGCGCGCTCGCCGCCGGACAGCATCGCGGCCTTCTGCCGCTGCCGGGCGCCGTCGAAGCCGAAGCGGTCGAGCCAGGCGTGGGGCTCGATCCATCGATCGCCGACGCGCACCCGGTCGCTGTCGGCGGTGAAGTGATCGAGCACCGAGAGATCGAGGTCGACGGCGCCGCGGGTCTGGTCGAAGTACGCGATCTTCGTGTTGAGCCCGACCACCACCTCGCCCTTCGTCGGGGCGAGCTCGCCCAGCACCAGCTTGAGCAGCGAGGTCTTGCCCGCGCCGTTGGGGCCCACGATGCCGATGCGCTCGCCCGGCGTCAGGATGAGGTCGAGGTCGCGGAACATCTCCCGCCCCCCGAGGGTGAGCCCCGCGCCGCGGAACTCCAGGATGCGCTTGCCGCCCTTCGCGACCGCGCCCTCCAGGTTGACCTTCACCACGTCGCGCCGCCCGCTCACGATGGTCTCCGAGAGCTCCTGCGCGCGCTGGATGCGGGCCTGCTGCTTGGTGGTGCGCGCCGCGGGCCCGCGGGCGAGCCACTCCTGCTCCCGGCGCATCGTGTTGACCAGCCGTGCCTCGACGCGGGCCTCCTGGGCGAGGCGCTCGGCGCGCAGCGCGAGGTAGTCCCGGTAGCGCCCGGGGTACGAGCGCACGGAGCCGAGGTCGAGCTCCACGATGCGGGTCA
>CAIOSS010000157.1 GCA_903860995.1 uncultured delta proteobacterium
CAACGCCCCGGCGGGCGGCGCCCCGACGAGCGGCGGCGCGGCGGCGGCGCCGGGGCCCGACGCGGAGCTGCGCGCGATGGTGACGGAGGCCCTCACGCCGCAGCTGTGCCCGAAGCTCCTGGGCTCGTACGTGGGCCTGCCGGGGGAGAGCGACGCGCGCGGCCCGGCGGCGGGCGCGACGGCGTCGGTGGGGCGCTGGTGGATCCGCCGCTGCGAGGCGCGCACCGTCGGCGACCGGATGGAGCTGTCCATCGGCGGCTCGGGGTGGACCTGGATCGACCGCGAGACCGGGGGGTTTCGCGTGCGGCAGTACCTGCTCTTCGACGCGAGCGCCTCGCTCGGGGCCGACGTGACGGTGGGCTACGACCGGGCGCGGCGCGTGGCCTCGCTCTGGATGACGCCCGCCGCGGGGGTGCAGGCCACGATCACCCCGCGGGGCCTGGTCAACGTCGAGCCGCAGGGCTTCTTCGCGTCGGTGCTGGGCGGCGTGGCCGCGGCGACGGGGGCGTCGGTGAGCGAGCGGGCGAGCACGCAGGCCGCGGAGCTCGGATCGACGCAGCTCCGCGACCGCCTCGGCGCGGGCTTCACCATGACCGTCGGTCTGGAGCGCCGGCAGGTGGACTTCATGGTGGGGGCGCTGCAGCGGGGCGAGGTCCCGGAGCGGCCGTACCCGGCGGCGGAGGGCGGTCCGTGGCTGGTCAACCAGCGCTCGATGGTGTGGCCGGGCGGGCTCGACGTGGTGGGCCCGGTGGACGCCTCGCAGGCCGCGCTCGGGCTCGACGTGACGCTCGAAGAGGGCGACGGGGTGGTGATCCGCGCGGTGTGCGCCGAAGCCCTGACACGCTACTTCGACGCGCGCTTCCGCGACCCGGTGGCGGTGCCCTCGGCGCCCTCGGGCGAGGCCCTCGCGGAGCTCACCCAGGGCTCGCGCGAGCGGCACATCACGCTCCCGGCGCAGGTCGCGGGCGCGCCGTGCCCGCTGGTGCTGACCTTCTCCACGCGCGCCGGCAGCGCCCTGCCCGCGCGGATGCGCTACCGCATCGCGCCGGAGGTGCCCGGGACGGCGACGGCGCCGAGCGCGCCGCGGCGGGTGCGGGTGCAGGTGGTGGGCGTCACGGTGACGCCGCGCAACGCCAACGGCCGCGCGTGGGACCTCGTCGGCGGCGAGGCCGACGTGCGGGTGATCACGGCGTCGGTGCCGCTGCGCCGCGAGGTCGACCGCACGCCGGTGGTGGCCGACCACAACGACGCGAGCTTCGGTCGCTGGCTGCCGTCGGCCTTCGAGGTGGCGCGCGACCTGCCGCTGAGGTTCACGGTGGTCGACGACGACACGACGACGGAGGAGGCCATCGGGAGCGCCGACCTCGACGCCGACGCGCTGGCGCGGGCGACGCCGGAGCTGTCGCTGCCGGTGCGCACGTCGGGCGCGGTGCCGACGCAGACGGGCACGCTCCGGCTGCGCATCGAGGCGGTGCCCTGAGAGCCGTTAGGCCTACAATCGCGCCTCTCCCCATCGCTCCGTCGGTGTGCGGTACCGTCGCGCTCCATGGCACCCGCCCAGCCCCGACGCGCGCCCCCGACCCCGTGGCATCGATCCATCTCGTCGTCACTGGCGCTGTCACTGGCGGTCGTCTGCGGATGCGGCGGGTCGACCGACGCCGGCGACGCGGCCGCGGCGGTCGTCTCCTGCGCGATGCAGAACGGCGGGACGCAGGGCGGCACCAACGCCTGCGACCTCACCTGGTCGTCCTGCAACGACGGGCTCACCTACCAGATGCAGTGCGCGCCCTCCGCCGGGGGCTTCACCTGCTCGTGCTACCGAAACGCCGTGCTCACCGGGACCTTCGTGACCTGCGCGGTCTGCGCGAACACCTACGGCTCTGACAAAGGCGCCGTGAACACGGGCTGCGGCTGGAACCTCCGCTCCACCCCCGGCGCGCCGCCGCAGTGCTCATCGGTCGGTCCCCGGGACGCGGGCGTCGACGTGCCCGTCTCGTGCCGCGGGCGCGGCGCCACCTGCACGGGAACCTGCTGCCCGGGGCTCACTTGCGTGGGCTTCACCGGCTTTCGCCCCGGCACCTGCGGCTGAACCCCTCCGCGGCCCCGACGATCACCCCCCTAAGCCTCTTCACTTCCGCCGCGGCGATGGGCTAAGCCCGCACCCACCATGACGCGACCCAGGCTCAGCTATTTCGACATGCCCGTCAGCCGCGGCGAGGAGTGCCGCCTCGCCTTCGCCATCGCCGGCGCCGACTTCGAGGACCATCGCATCGCGCGCGAGTCCTGGCCTGCGATGAAGCCCACGACGCCCTTCGGCGCGCTGCCCGTGCTCGAGGTGCCCGGGCACTCCCCGATCGCGCAGTCCAACGCGATCCTCACGTACATCGGGCGGCGCTACGGCGCGCACCCGACCGACCTCGTCGAGGCCGCGCGCCACGAGGCGGTGATGGCCCACGTCGAAGACCTGCGCGCGACGCTCACCCACGCCGGTCGCAACGCCGACGAGGCGACGAAGCAGCGCGCGCGCGAGCACATCGCGACGTCGATCATTCCCGCATGGGCGGGCTACGTCGAGGCGCAGATCGGCGACGGCCCCTTCTTCGCGGGCGAGCTGCCGCTGGTGGTCGACGTGAAGCTCTACATGGGCATGCGCAGCTTCCGCCGCGGCGTGATCGATCACATCCCGACCACGGTCTTCGACGCCTTCCCGAAGCTCATTCGCCTGTACGACGCCGTCGAGACATGGCCCGCCGTGCAGGCCTGGATCACCCGCTGACCCTGCGCCCCCTCCGATGCCCCGATGCCTGCGTTGCGGCGCTGGCACCCCCCGACACAACGGATCCGATGCAGAACCCCTGCGCGATCGGTGTGGTGCGTCCTGGGACGCCCCCACGGTCGCGACCGACTCACGGCGCGCCGCCGTCGGCGTTCAGGGGCCGCGCGCTGACGCCAGACCCGCGGGTTTCTTGCTGCTCCCGGCGCTGACGGGCTAACCGCCCGGGGATGACGGACCGTCCCGGCGCGATCCTCGGCCGACGTTACAAGCTGGAGTATTGCCTGGGCGCCGGGGCGATGGCCCGCGTGTGGTGCGCCACCGACCTTCACACCGGCGAGCGCGTGGCCATCAAGCGCGTGCTGGAGTCCGTGCGCGACCCGGTCGACACCACGGCGCGCTTTCTCGACGAGATCCGCGTGACCCGCACGGTGGAGCACCCGCACGTCGCCGCGGGCCTCGACCACGGCTACGACGGCGGTCCCTTCCTGGTGCTGGAGTGGGTCGACGGCGTCGACGCGCACGCCCTGGTCTCCCGCGCCGAGCGGGTCTCCGTCGGGGCCGGGGCGGTGATCGCGCTCGACCTGGCCGACGCCCTCTCCGCCGTGCACGCGCACCGCACCGGCATGCTCCACCGCGACATCGCCCCGGGCAACGTGCTGCTCTCTCGCGACGGCCGCGCCCTGCTCGCGGACTTCGGCCTCGCGCGCTGGCTCGCCTGCCCCCGATCGCAGCCCGGTCACATCGTCGTGGGCAAGCTCGGGTACCTCCCCCCGGAGGTGCTGCGCGGCCGCGTACACGGCGTCCGCGCCGACCTCTACGGCCTCGGCGCCACC
>CAIOSS010000158.1 GCA_903860995.1 uncultured delta proteobacterium
CCACCGCGGCCTCGAGTTCGCCCTCTCGGCGATGCTCCAGTCGCCGCACTTCGTCTTCCGCACCGAGCTCGCGGAGCCCGCCGTCGGCGCCGAGCCGGCGCGCTTCAGCCTCTACTCCCTGGCCGGTCGGCTCGCGTTCTTCCTCTGGAACAGTCCCCCCGATGACGCCCTGCTCGCCGCCGCCGAGGACGGCAGCCTCGGCAACGACGACGGGCTCCGCGCCCAGGTCGCTCGGATGAGCGCCTCACCGCGGCTCGCGCGGGGGCTGCGGGCCTTCGTCACCGAGTGGCTCGGGCTCCAGCGCCTCGACGCCGTGTCGAAAGACCCGATGGTGTTCACCTCGTTCAGCAGCGACGTGCCGGCGGCGGCGCGCGAGGAGACCCTCTCCCTCGCCGAGCACCTCGCCCTCACCCGCGACGTCGACTTCCGGGAGTTCGTCACGACCCGCGAGACCTTCGTCAACCGTCGGCTCGCCTCGATCTACAACGTCCGCGCCCCGTCCGAGCTGCGCCCCGACGGCTTCGGCCTCGTCACCCTCCCGGAGAGCTCTCCCCGCCGTGGCCTGCTCGGTCACGTGAGCATCCTGGCCCTCGCGGCCCACCCCACGTCGACGTCGCCGACGCTGCGCGGGAAGTTCATCCGCGAGGCGCTGCTCTGCAACGAGATCCCGATGCCGCCGGTGAGCGTCAACACGGCGCTCCCCGAGCCGTCGCCCTCGCTTCGTACGATGCGCGAGCGGCTGCAGCGTCACCAGGCTGACCCGACCTGCAACTCCTGCCATGCGCTGCTCGATCCCATCGGGCTCGCGCTCGAGCACTTCAACGGCATCGGCATCTGGCGCCCCAACGACCAGGGCGCCGCCATCGACGCCAGCGGCAGCCTCGACCGGGTGACCTACCGTGACGCCCTCGGGCTCACCCAGGCCATCCACGACGCGCCCGCCTTCCCGCGCTGCATCACCACCCGGCTCTACCGCTTCGCCTACGGCCGACACGAGGGCGACGGCGAGGAGGCCGAGATCGGTCGCCTCTCGCAGGACTTCGCGTACGGCGGCTACCGCCTGCGCCGACTGATGTCATCCATTGCCACGAGCGCCGCGTTTCGCCGCGCCGACGGGGGTACGCCGTGAAGACCCGCATCCACCGACGAACTCTCCTGAAGGGCCTCCTCGGGGGCGCCGCGATCTCCATCGCCCTGCCGCCGCTCGAGGCCTTCATCAACGCCAACGGCACCGCGTACGCGGGCGGCGGGACGGGCTTCCCCAAGCGCTTCGGGGTGTTCTTCTGGGGCAACGGCGTGCTGCCCGCGCGCTGGGACCCGACCGCCGAGGGCGCCGACTACGCCCTCACCCCGCAGCTCATGCCGCTCGCGGCGCTGAAGTCCGACTTCACCGTCATCTCTGGGACGCGGGTGCTCACCACCAACTCCTCGCCGCACCTCTCCGGTCCGGCGGGGCTCTTCACCGGCGACGCGCTCCGCGGCGGCACGGTGACCCGCCCCAGCATCGACCAGGTGATCGCCCAGGAGCTCGGCGGCGAGACCCGCTTCCGCTCGCTGGAGATCGGGGTGCAGCGATCCAACGAGAGCTACTCCTTCGCGGGCCCCAACCAGGTGAACCCGCCGGAGACCTCCCCCCGCGCGCTGTTCAACCGCCTCTTCGGCGAAGGGTTCCGGATGCCCGGCGAGATGACCGTGGCCGACCCGCGGGTGGGCCTCCGCCGAAGCGTGCTCGACGCCGTCGGGGGTCAGGCCACGGACCTCCGCAACCGCCTCGGCGCGGCCGACCGCGTGCGGCTCGAGCAGCACCTCGAGGGCGTGCGCGGTCTCGAGCGCCAGATCGCGCGCCTCGAGGAGAACCCGCCCAACCTCGCCGCGTGCCGACGGCCCGAGATGCCCGCGGAGGAGTTCCCCGACGTCGACGGCCGCCGCCCGATGTCGGCGATCTCGCGCGCCATGTCCGACCTGATGGCGATGGCCCTCGCCTGCGACCAGACCCGGGTCTTCTTCAACATGTACTCGCAGTCGGTGAACAACACCCTCTTCCCGGGCGCCCCCGCGGGGCACCATCAGCTCACGCACGACGAGCCCGGCGAGCAGCCCATGGTCGACGCGATCGTGCGCCTCATCATGGGCGACCTCGCGTACTTCCTCACGGCGCTGCGCAACGTGCAGGAGGGCGACGGCAACCTGCTCCAGCACTCGATCGTGCTCGCCACGACCGACTGCTCGTACGGGAAGTCCCACTCCATCGACGACTACCCCGTGATCCTCGCGGGCACCGGCGGCGGGTCCATCGCGACCGGGCGGCACATCGCGGCGCGCGGCGAGAACTCCAGCAAGGTGATGCTCTCGGTGCTCCGCGCGATGGGCGTGCGGGCGCCGGAGTTCGGCGTCGGCGCCGGTCGCACCACCGACGGGCTCGCGGCCCTCGCGCCGTGATGGGCCCGATCCGCCACGGCATCGTGGCCGCCCTCTTCGCGGTCTCCGCCGGGTGCTCCGACGCGCCCGCCGATGACCCCTTCGCGGCCCCGCTGCCGGCGCAGTGTCCCGCCACGGCGCGCGAGCAGTCCCTGGTGATCACCCGTCTGGTGCTGCTCCGTCAGACCACGCCGGGCGTCTCGCCGGGCTTCGACCTCGACGGCCGCGTGAGCGACGCGGACGACACCCTCTCCTGCCGCCGCCGCGACCTCACCTCCCCGGAGGGCGCGGCGGGCATCGACAACCAGTTCTCGCTGCTGGTGCCAGCGCTCGACACCGCCACGTCGGGCGCGCTCGACGCGGCCATCCAGGCCGCGATCAACAACGGGCAGCTCATGGTGGCGATGTCCGTCGAGGGCCTCGACGACCGGCTCAACGACCCC